>NZ_JBHVTT010000028.1:0-65387 GCF_042884555.1 Arthrobacter sp. NPDC058127
CCTTCTACACCCGCGGCAAGGTCATCACCTCCCGCTGGCCCGAACCCACCCACGCCTCCGGCGCCTCCTACAACTTCCCCTCCAACTGACCACCCGCCCAACTACCTAGCAGTAGATGTCGTTATGAGCCCTCATAACGACAACAAATGCGAGTCAGTTGGGCTGCGGCCCCCGGTGGGGAGCAGTCAACGTTAAGGATTGAGCAATGACAGAGAACAAACTCATCATCGGCACGGCCCCGGACTCCTGGGGCGTCTGGTTCGCGGATGACCCCAAGCAGACCCCGTGGGAACGCTTCCTGGACGAAGTGGCTGAGTCCGGCTACAAGTGGATCGAACTTGGTCCCTACGGCTACTTGCCGAACGACCCCACCCGCCTCGCCGAGGAACTCAAGCAGCGCGACCTCAAGGTTACGGCCGGAACGGTCTTCACGGCGTTCCACCGCGGCGCCGCACAGTACGAGGAAGCCTGGGAGCCGGCACGCAAGGTGGCCGAGCTGACCGCGGCCATGGGCGGCGAACACATCGTGGTCATCCCAGCCATGTGGCGCGACGACGTCACGGGCGAGGCTGTGGAGAGCGGGGAACTCACCGAGAAAGCCTGGAGCGACCTGTTCGCCGGCCACAACCGCATGGGCAAAGTGCTGCTGGAAGACTTCGGGCTCAAGCAGCAATTCCACTCCCACGCAGATTCCCACGTCGGCGCCCAGGCCGATATCGAAACGCTTCTGGCGTCTACCGATCCCCAGTACCTGAACCTGTGCCTGGATACCGGGCATGCGGAATACTGCGGAGCGTCCAGCCTGGAACTGATCAAAAACTACCCGGACCGGATCGGCTACCTGCACCTGAAGCAGATCAACCCGGAAGTCTTGAAGAAGGTCAACGAGGAGAACATGACCTGGGCCGCTGCCAACCTGGCCGGTGTCATGACCGAACCGCCGAACGGACTGCCGGATCTTCGCGCAGTCATCGAAGCCGTTGAAGGACTTAACCGCCCGATCTTTGGCATTGTGGAACAGGACATGTACCCCGTGGCCTTCGACGTCCCGATGCCCATCGCCAAGCGCACCCGAAACTACCTGCTCTCGTGCGGCTCCCGCACGACTGTCAACTAACGCTGCCTCTCAAGCACAGACAACTAAGGACAGAAACAATGACTGACATTCTCCGCGTGGCCGTCATCGGCGCAGGCCGCATGGGCGCCGACCACATCAAGCGGCTCAGCACCCGCATCCACGGCGCCGAGGTGGCCGCCGTCGTCGACGTCGACCTCGCCCGTGCGCAGGCCGCCATCGCAGGGATCGACGGCGCCGTCGCCCTCGCCAGCGCCGATGAGGCCCTCAACAACGGCGACGTCAACGCCGTGCTGATCGCCACGCCCGGTTTCCTGCACGAGGAAATCCTGTACAAGGCACTGGAGAAAGACTTCCCGATCCTCTGCGAAAAGCCGCTGACTCCGGATGCCGAAAGCGCTTGGAAGGTTGTCCAGGCCGAAACGGCACTCGGCCACAAGCGCATCCAGGTGGGCTTCATGCGCCGCTTCGACGCCGAATACGCCGCCTTGGGTTCCGTGATCCGCGATCGTGAACTCGGCGAGCTGCTCATGCTGCACCACCAGCACCGCAACCCGGACACTCCTCAGGGCTTCACCAACGAGATGCTCATCAACGACTCCGTGGTCCACGAATTCGATGCCATCCGTTTCTTCACGGGTGAGGAAATCACCTCTGTGCAGGTCCGCCTGGGCAAGGCGACGCGCAATGCCCCGAACGGCCAGCACGACCCGCAGCACGTCCTGATCGAGACGGAGTCCGGTGTCCTGGCCGACGTCGAAATTTACGTGAACGCCAAGTTCGGCTACGAAGTCGCCACCCAGGCGTCCTTCGAGGACGGCATTGTGAGCATCGGTGGCGACGGCGGTCCTTACGTCCGCAGCGCCGGCCGCTGGGGCGGCAAGGTCACGCCAGGTTTCGAAGAGCGTTTCGGTGCCGCGTACGACGTCGAGGTCCAGGCTTGGGTTGACGCCGCCCGCCGCGGCGAAATCGGCGGCCCCACCGCCTGGGACGGCTACGCCACCGCTGCGTGCTGCGAAGCCGGCGTTGAAGCCCAGAAGTCGGGCGAAAAGGTTGCGGTACAGCTCAACACCAAGCCTGAGCTGTACAAGTAGGAGTGACCATGAAGATTGCCCTCGATCCCACACCGTTCCACCACAGCCACAGCCTGCTGGAGTTTCCGCGGCTGGCCGCCGACCTCGGCTACAAGTACCTCCAGCTGACCCCGCACGCGGACTTCATCCCGTTCTTCAACCACCCGAAGGCCGACGACGAACTTGTGGGCCAGCTGAAGAAAGCCTGCAAGGACGCCGACGTCGAGATCGCCTCGGTGCTTCCCGTTCTGCGCTGGTCCGGACCGGACGAAGACGCCCGCGAGGCCGCTGTCCGTTACTGGAAGCGTGCCATCAAGATCACTGTTGATCTTGGCGTGCAGACCATGAACACCGAATTCAGCGGCCGCCCGGAGAAGGCAGAGGAGTCGGAAAGGGCCTTCTACCGCTCCATGGAAGAGCTGCTTCCGATCATCGAGCGCGAGGGCCTGGACGTCCTCATCGACCCGCACCCGGACGACTTCGTGGAGGACGGACTCGCCGCCCTGCGCGTCATCCGGGGCGTGAACTCGCCTAACATCGGCATGGTCTACGTTGCGTCCCACACGTTCCACATGGGCAACAAGGCGCTCGACATCATGCGGGCCGCGGGGGACAAGCTGCGCCTGGTCCACGTGTCCGACACCATGGACCACCACGCCTCGCACGGGCTGCGCTACATCACCAACCCGCCCGGAAACGCCGTGCGCGTGCACCAGCACCTCAAGATCGGCGACGGCGACGTCAACTGGGACGAGTTCTTCGGTGGACTCAAGGAAATCGGCTTCCTGGACAAGGACAACACCGTCATGGTGTCCAGCGTCTTCGCCGAGGACGACAATGCCAACGAGGTGTCCCGCTACCAGCTGGAGACCATGGGCAAGTACATCGCGAAGGTCCAATAAGGGCATACAACAAAGGGGGGCGGCGACTCTATCGCCGCCTCCCTTTGTTGTGCTGGCTACCGAAGCAGGGACGCCAGGCAGGTGTTGTACCCGGTCATCACTTCCTCGAAGCTAAGCAGTCGCGGCCTGCCGTGAACGTCGCTTGTTTTGGAAAATGGAGGGAGTCCCTCTGGGGAGCACAAGATTGGTTCGCAGGTGCGCCCGGCGGCATTCAGGGTGGCGATGCCCCAAGGATGAACGGCCTGTGTGACAGTGATGCCGATGGTATTCAGCGGGTCGGTGAGGAGGTTGCGGGTGACCGACTTCCAAGTGGCAAGGAAGGATTCGCGGAGCATTTCGATCTTGTCGTTGTCTTCAAGGTCGTAGGTCCGGAGCAACTCCTCGGAGAGTGTGTCCCATTCCTCGGCGGACCGGACGAGCAGGTGGGCGGCCCGGATACGGGCGCTGGTTTCGTTCAATGAAGGCATTGGTCTTCTTTCAAGGATGGGGCGGACCGGCTGCGGCTGGACCGGTTTACGGGGTCTTGCCGGGGTTGCGTGCGCTGGCGGCGCGGGCGACGTGGCTTCGGGCATGCTCCACGGCGGGGCCCAGTTCGGTGAAGAGGTGTTTGTGGTGGCGAAGGGAGTCCAGAACCCCCACCTGGGTGACGAGCCTAAGGTGGCGCTCCTGGATCCCTTTGATTAGCACGGTGATTCCGCGGCGTTCCAGGGCCTGGACGATGTCTGTGATGGTTCTGGCACCGGTTGCGTCCAAGATCTGCAGCTGCGACATGCGGATGATCACGACGTCGACGTTCCGGATGGCGCTGACCCGCTCCAGGACGCGCTCGGCAGCGGCGAAGAATAGGGCTCCGTCGAGACGAAACACGGCGATGTGCTCGTCCCCTTCGTGGACCGGGCCGGGGATTTCTTCCCGGTGCACACCGCTGGACCGGACTAGGGCACGCAGGGCGAAGAAGGCAGCGACGGCGATCCCGATCTCCACGGCCTCGATCAGGTCGAAGGACACGGTAATCAGTGCGGTGACGAAGAACACGACCGTGTCGGCGCGGGTTGATCCGATCACGCTGCGCAGCGTCTTGAGGGAGACCATGCGCGTCGCGGTGACCATCAGCACCCCTGCGAGCGCGGCAAGGGGGATGCGGGAAACCGGGCCGGTGGCCAGGTACACCACGGCAAGCAGGACCAGCGCATGGGTAATGGCGGCGAGGCGTGTCCGGCCCCCGGAGCGAATGTTGACTGCTGTGCGGGCGATGGCACCTGTGGCCGGCATGCCGCCGAAGAATCCGGACGCGACGGACGCGAGGCCCTGGCCCAGGAGCTCACGGTCCGCGTCGTAGGGGCCGGTATCGGAGATCGACGCCCCGACCCGTGCCGAGAGCAGTGACTCGATCGCGGCCAGGGCTGCGATCGTAGCCGCGGACCCGGCCAGCGCGGTGATCGTCGCCAGGTCCAGGGAGGGGATCATCGGGACCGGCAGGGAATCGGGCAGGGCTCCGATCCGGGTCACCGGCAGGTCGAGGAACTGTGCGGCCACAGTGGCAATGATGATCGCGATGAGCGAGCCCGGGATCCGAGGGTGGATCCGCGGTGACGCAATCATGATGACCGCCACCAGAGCCACCACGGCAACCGGGGCAAGGACCGAGGCAGGGGACACGGTGCCGATGGCCTGGATCGCCGAGATGACAGCGTTGCTACTGGGCCCTGGCTTGGTGCCGAACGCGGCAGGGACCTGCTGTAAGAAAATGATTACCGCGATTCCGACGGTGAAGCCCTCAATCACCGGCCAGGGCAGGAGCGTCACGACCCGCCCGAGTTTGAGTAACCCGGCGGCCACCACTATGACCCCGGCAAGGACCGAGACCGCAGCCAGCGCCCCGAGCCCATGGGCGGCGATGATCGGGCCCAGAACCACGACCATGGCGCCGGTGGGTCCGGAGACCTGGATATTGGAACCACCGAAGACGGCCGCGATCACGCCGGCGATCACGGCGGTGATCAATCCGCTGGCCGCACCCGCGCCGGAGCTGACTCCGAACGCGAGGGCCAGCGGCAGCGCGACGATGCCGACCGTGACCCCGGCAACCAAGTCTCCTTTCCAGGTACCGGGCAATAGCGCGTAATCCTGCCGCCCTGGCAGCAAGGCCCGGACCGCGACTAGGGCCTTCACAGGGTGCTGGCCGCTGCGGCTGACGCGGGTGCAGTCGCTTCTGAGGTCTCAAGCTGCGCCCGGGTGGCGTGGAGCATGTCGTTGAGCAGCAGTCTGGCGACGGTGAGGAGTTCCGCGACCTGCGGGTACGCCAGGGTATAGAACATCTGCAACGCCCGTCGTTCTCCCTTGACCAGGTGATATCGGCGCAGTACCGACAGATGCTGGGACAGGTGCGAGGCCTCCAGGCCCGTTGCGGCCAGAAGCTCTGTCACCGACACCTCGGGCGCCGCCGACAGCAGCTCCAGTACCCGGATCCTGACCGGGTGGGCCAGCCCCTTGAACAGATTGGCCTTCACCTCATACAGCGGTGCCCGGAAATCCGCGAACTCTTCCATGACTACCTCCCTGGCCCAGACCACGAGTCTTTGCTTGACTATTTTATGGATTCATCATCCAGTGTAACAAGGGCTGGAACGGAAGCCCTGCGGGCCAACAAAAGGAGGGCTTCATCCGAAATCGGATGAAGCCCTCCTTTGCAGTTCGAGGAACCTCCTACGCCGTAACCTTCAGCGACGCCGTGAGCGCTGCGTCTGCGTCACGCAGGACCTTCGCCGCCACTTCGAGCCCTTCGATCCGGCCGAGGGAAGTGTCTTCGTGCTCGATGTTGACGAGCATGCCGGGGTCCACCTCGTGAAGCGCGCGCAGGAACTCGGTCCAGTAGGCGGTGTCGTGCCCGCGGCCGAGGGCAACGAAGTCCCACGCGGAGTTCTTGGGCCACTCGTTGGCCCATTCGTCGCCGCCGAGGTTGGTGCGGTTCTCATCCGGCGAGAGGCGTCGGAAGCTGTTGTCGAGAACCCCGTAGAGGGAGGCATTCGCGGTGTTGACGCGGACGTCTTTCGCGGCTGCCTGGAAGACCAAAGGCCCGAGTTCGCGGACCACGGCTACCGGATCCATCTGCTGCCAGAACAGGTGCGAAGCATCCAGTTCAACGCCCACATGGGTAGCTCCGGTGAGCTCGATGAGCTTGTGCACGTCGGCGGTGTTGAACACGATGTTCTGCGGGTGCAGTTCGAGGGCCACCTTGACGCCATGGTCGGCGGCCAGGTTATCGGTCTCGCGCCAGAACTTCGCCGCGACGTCCCATTGGTAGTCCAGCACATCCAAAGCCGCCGAATTCCAGGCGTTGACGATCCAGTTCGTCACGGTCGCGCCGGGCTCACCGCCGGGCAGGCCGGACATGGTGACCACTCGACTCTGGCCGAGACGCTCTGCAAGCCGGATGGAGCGGCGGATGTCCTCGGCATGCTTCTCGCCGATCTCGCGCTTCGGGTGCAAGGGGTTGCCGTTGCAGTTCAGCCCCGCAATCGCGACGCCGGTCCCCTCGAAGATCGCGAGGTAGTCGTCGCGGGCGGCATCCGATACAAGAATGTCGTCGAAGGCGGGGACGTGCACGGCTGGCAGGAATCCGCCGGTGTTGATCTCGATGCCGGTCAGACCTAGGTCCGCGATGACCTTCAAGGCCTCGGGAAGCGGGCGGTCGTGCAGGATTGCGTTGTAGACGCCGAGTTTCATAGCGTGATCGTCTTTCCGTTGTTGAGTGCGGATTCCGCGACGGCACCGAGCAGTTCCATGTTGCGGACGCCTTCATCGAACGTGGCGCAGCGGGGGAGGGACTCGGCCTCGGGAAGGCCGGCAACCTCTTCGAGGAACGCCCGGGCCTGGTAGCCGAAGGCATCGTTCTGGCCGAAGCCGACTTCGGGGGCGTCCATGGCGAGGCCGCCGGCGATGTAGGGGTGGCCCGGGCCGAGGATGACCTGGCGGTAGCCGTTCTCGTTGCCGGAGCCATCGTTAAGGAACAGCTGGATTTCGGAGGGGCGGCGCTGGTCGAACTTGGCCGCACCGTTCTCGCAGAACACTTCGAAGTTGAGGCTGTTGGCGTGGCCGGCGGCAACGCGGGAGACTTCGAAGCTGCCGGCGCCGGTTTCGAACTCTGCGTTGAAGGCGGCGTAGTCGTCGTTCTCCACGGCCTCGAAGGTGTCGCTGACAGCGGCGTGGTCGTGGCCCATTACGGCGGCGAGCGGCAAGGGGCGTTTGTCGATGACGGTGCTCAGGCGGCCGCCGCTGATGGACTTGATGTCGCCGCACAGGAACTCGGAAACGTAGGCCAAATGGCTTCCGACGTCGGCCAGTGCGCCGGAACCGGGGCCGCCTTTGTAGCGCCAGCTCATGGGAGCCGACGGGCTGAAGCCGTAGTCGGTCCAGTAGCGGCCGCTGAAGTGCAGCACCTTGCCGAGGACACCAGTGCGGATCAAATCGCGGATGTAGGCAATGCCGGGCGTGCGGCGGAACGTGAAGCCGATGCGCGCGATGCTCGAGGCGTTGCGGGCAGCATCGGCCATAGCGCGGGCATCCTCAAGGGAGTCGCTCAGCGGCTTCTCGCAGAGGACGTGCTTGCCTGCGGCCAGGAGTCCCTCGACCACCTCGCGGTGGAGGGAGTTCGCGATGACGACGCTGACGACGTCGATATCGTCCGCTTCCGCGATCGCTTGCCATGAGGTGTCATTGCGTTCGTAGCCGAAACGCCGGGCAGCGAGGGACCCGAACTCCGCGTTCACGTCGCCGATCGATACGAGGCGCACCGGCGGAAGCACGGGGCTATAAAGTGCAGACGCTGTGCGGTAGGCCGCCGCGTGTGCCTTGCCGGCCATTCCTGCGCCGATGACGGCGACCCCTAGGCTCTCAGCCATTGATTTCTCCTTCGAAATTCAGCCTGGGTGTCGAGCACACCGGGGCATTTTGGAGCGCTACAATTTAGCACTGGACTTACAGCGTAATCATGTGAGTATGTCCTGTCAATGTCTTGCGAATACCCTTGACGGCAGAGGAGAAAGGTTCCCGAACCATGAGTGCGACAAGTCCTAAAACCCGCCGCCCCACCATCTATGACGTAGCCAAGCTGGCTGGCGTCTCGCCGTCGCTGGTGTCCTTGGTCCTCCAGTCGCCGGAAAGGGTCAGCGACAAGCGCCGCCAAGCTGTCCAGTCGGCAATGTCTGAGCTCGGCTACCGTCCCAGCAGGGCCGCGACCACGCTGGCGAGCAATCGGACCAAGAGCATCGGCCTGCTCATTGACGACTACAGGAATCTTTGGTTCGTCGATCTCCTCAGGGGAATGGAGTCGGTACTTTCGGAGCTCGGTTACCACGTCACGCTGGCCGACTCCCAGCCCGGCGAAAACCGCATCAAGGAAGCAGCCGACGGACTTCTTGCCATGCATGTTGACGCGCTTGTCATCGCCGCAGAACCGAGCGATTCCATGCTGGCCAGGACGTGGGTTCCCACGGTGGTGGCCGGGTGGCGCAAGGGGGTACCGGTCGGTGCCGACCTCATCACCAACGACGACGACGGCGGCGGCGGCGTGGCCGCTGACCACTTGCTGGGGCTCGGTCATACCCGCATTGGCCATCTCTCAGGGTCCGACGGCGCGTCAGCCCATCGGCGTGCCGGTTTCCGGCGGCAGATCCAGGCGGCCGGCGTCGAACTCCTGATTGCCGAGTCCAAAGGTACTTCGGAGGAGGACGGCTACGCCGCGGCTTCTTGGCTCCTGGACCACCACCCGGACACGACGGCGATCTTCGCGGCCAACGACACCATGGCCGTGGGCGCCTTTGCCGTCCTCAAGGCCAGGGGCCTTCGCGTGCCCGGCGACATTTCGGTGATCGGCTATGACAATTCCCCGTTGGCCAAGTCGAGGTACTTGGACATCACTTCCGTCGACAACCGAAGCGACGTTGTCGGAATTAATGCTGCGCACAGGCTGCTCGCCAGGATTGAAGACCCCGCCATCAAGCCCGAGCGCACCCTGATTGATCCCGTCCTGGTGGTCCGCTCGACAACAGCGCGCCCCGCACCTTAATCCGGATCTGACGGTGATCACCGCGACCATCTCACGTAAAAACATCCTAATGTCAGGACAAAGTATTGACATATGTGAGGCTAGTCACCATGATCTGTGTAGAGGGCTTTGAGCTCCTGCAGAGTGGCAGGGCCACAACCCCAATCAAAGGAGATAAATCGTGAAGAAGTTTTCCTGGCGGAAGGCGGCACTCGTTGCGGCCGTCGTTCCGATGATGGCTCTTAGCGCTTGTTCCAGCCAAGGCGGAAAGCCGGCTGACACCGCCAACGCCGCCGGAGGCGGGCAAGCCGTCAGCACTCCGCGCATGAAAGTCGCCCTCATCACCCACGCGGCAGCAGGGGACACGTTCTGGGACATCGTCCGCAAGGGTGCAGAAGAAGCGTCTGCGAAGGACAATGTTGAGCTTCTCTACACAAGCGACCCCGAAGCCGGGCGCCAGGCCCAGCTCGTCCAGCAGGCCATCGACCAGAAGGTTGACGGTATTGCTGTCACCCTCGCCACCCCGGACGCCCTCAAGGACGTCCTCAAGAAGGCCACCGATGCCGGCATCCCGGTGGTGAGCCTCAACGCTGGTGAGGGCGTCTCGGCACAGCTCGGGGCTTTCACCCACTTCGGTTCGAATGAGAAGCTCGCCGGCGAGGCCGTCGGAACCAGGCTCGCGGCACAGGGCTTCAAGCACCCGGTCTGCGTGATTCAGCAGCAGGGCCACGTCGGCCTCGAAGCACGGTGTGCCGGCGTCAAGGCGAAGGTGCCCGGAACTGAGATCCTGTACGTCGATGGCAAGGACATGACGGCGGTCCAGTCCACCGCCACCGCGAAGCTCCAGGCAGCCAAGGATGCAGATGTCATCATCGGCTTGGGCGCGCCGATCACCCTCACGCTCCTCAAGTCCGTCACGGACGCCAGCAGCTCGGCCAAGGTTGCCAGCTTCGACCTGAACGCGGACCTCGCCCAGAAGATCGTGGACGGCTCTGTGATCTTCACAGTGGACCAGCAGCCGTGGCTCCAGGGCTACATGTCCGTCGACTCCCTGTGGCAGGCCAAGCGCGGAGGTTTCAAGCTCGGTGGCGGCCAGCCCGTCCTGACCGGTCCCACCATCGTGGACAAGTCCAACGCCTCCGACGTTCTCAAATTCGCCCAGCAGGGCGTCCGCTAGATCCAGGATTCTGGCCGCGCGGCGGGCGACCGCCGCGCGGCCTGACCAACAAGGAGTTCTTCCTATGGCAAACACAGCAACCCTGCCGCCGGCACCGGCTTCGGCCCCCGGCGATGAGCGGATCGGACGCCGTAGCCCGGTCCAGAAGTTTCTGGGCAGGCCCGAAGTCGGCGCCCTCGTGGGGGCGGTCGTCCTCTTCATCTTCTTCGCGTCCGTGTCCCAGACGTTCACGCAGCCAAACGCGCTCGCGACCGTGCTGTATGGTTCCTCGACGATCGGGATCATGGCGGTGGGGGTGTCGCTGTTGATGATCGGCGGTGAGTTCGACCTTTCCACCGGTGTGGCCGTGATTTCCTCGGCCCTGACGGCTTCCCTGTTCAGCTGGTATTTCTCGATGAACGCGTGGGTCGGCGTCGTGCTGGCGCTCGTCGTTTCACTCGGCATCGGCTTCATCAACGGGTGGATCCTGGTCAAGACGAAGCTGCCGTCCTTCATCGTGACGTTGGCGACGTTCCTGATGCTCACGGGCCTGAACCTGGCCCTGACCCGGCTGATCGGCGGGTCCGTGTCCTCCCCGTCGATTTCGAAGCTGGATGGTTTCGAGTCGGCGCACGCGGTGTTCGCGTCCTCGATCAGCATCGGCGGGGTCGAGGTGAAGATCACGGTGTTCTTCTGGATCATCCTGGTCGCCATCGCGTCCTGGGTCCTGCTGCGCACGAAGGTGGGGAACTGGATCTTCGCCGTGGGCGGGGACGCGAACGCGGCCCGGGCGGTGGGGGTGCCGGTGACGAAGACGAAGATCGGGTTGTTCATGGCGGTCGGGTTCTGCGGCTGGATCCTGGGCATGCACAACCTCTTCGCCTTCGACGCGGTGCAGTCCGGTGAGGGCGTGGGCAACGAGTTCCTCTACATCATCGCCGCGGTGATCGGCGGCTGCCTGCTCACCGGCGGCTACGGTTCCGCGGTGGGCGGGGCGATCGGTGCGTTCATTTTCGGGATGGCGAACAAGGGCATCGTGTACGCGCAGTGGAACCCGGACTGGTTCAAGTTCTTCCTGGGCCTGATGCTGCTGCTGGCCACCATCGTGAACCTCATCGTCAAACGCCGCGCAGAGCTCAAGTAAAGGGGCGGACCAATGAATGCCAAACAGATCGACCAGCAGACCCTGCTCCGGGACGAAAAGGACCCGCTGACCCACACCCCCGTGCACCTGCTCTCCCTGGACGGGGTGGGCAAGCACTACGGGAACATCATCGCCCTGCGCGACGTGACGATGGCCGTGGACAACGGCCGGGTCACCTGCGTGCTGGGGGACAACGGCGCGGGCAAGTCCACGCTGATCAAGATCATCGCCGGCCTGCACCAGCACGACGAGGGCGTGCTGCACGTCATGGGCGATGAGCGGAAGTTCAACTCCCCCCGCGACGCCCTGGACGCGGGCATCGCCACCGTGTACCAGGACCTGGCCGTGGTCCCGTTGATGCCGATCTGGCGGAACTTCTTCCTCGGCTCGGAACTGACCACCGGGTTCGGGCCGTTCAAGTCCATGGACGTCCAGAAGATGAAGGACATCACGCTGAAGGAACTGGCCCAGATGGGCATCGACCTGCGCGATGTGGAACAACCCATCGGCCAGCTCTCCGGAGGGGAGCGCCAGTGCGTCGCGATCGCGAGGGCCGTGTATTTCGGGGCGAAGGTGCTGATCCTGGACGAACCCACGGCCGCGCTGGGCGTGAAGCAGTCCGGCGTCGTGCTCCGCTACATCCTGCAGGCCCGCGACCGCGGGCTGGGCGTCATTTTCATCACGCACAACCCGCACCACGCCTTCCCGGTGGGTGACCGGTTCCTGCTGCTCAAGCGCGGCAAGTCGATCGGCTACTACGACAAGAAGGACATCACCCTGGACGAACTCACCGCCCAGATGGCCGGCGGCGCGGAACTGGCAGAACTCGCCCACGAACTCGAACAGCTCGGCGGGCACACGGAGGCCCTCAAGGAAGTCCAAGCCGAAGTCGCCGGGGTATCCGAAGTGACCGACGTCGCCGGCGCTGCTGACGATTCAAGGGAAAGCAGCCCGCGGCACGCCTAGCGCGCAGGAGACCAGCGCGGACGGAGACGGGGGTCCGCCGGAAAGCGGATGGGCCCCCGCCCGCCATGCCACCGCCGGAATGTGAACAAGAAGTAGACGGGAAGACAGCATGCCGATCCGGGTAGGCGTTATCGGCGCCGGCGTCATGGGCGCAGACCACATCAGAAACCTCTCCACCACTATCAGCGGGGCCGAAGTCACCTTTGTGGCTGACCTCGACGCCGGACGTGCGGCAGCCGCGGCGCCGCCGTCCGCACGCATCACCACCGATCCTTCCGAGCTGATCAACTCCAGCGAGGTTGACGCCGTCGTCGTCGCTTCACATGACTCCACCCATGCCGGACTGGTGCTGGAATGCTTCGAAGCAATGACCCCGGTGCTGTGCGAAAAGCCGTTGGCTCCCACGCTCCTGGAAAGCCGCGAAGTGGTGGAGGCCGAAGCCGATCTCCTTGCAGCAACGGGTGCCCGGTTGCTGTCGATGGGCTTTATGCGGCGGTTCGATCCCGGCTACGTCGCGCTGCGCGAAGCCACCCGGGCACGCACCCAAGGCGAGCCTTTGCAGGTCCACTGCATTAGCCGGACGGCGTCCGCGGGACCGGGCGCGAGCTCGGAATCCGCCATCACCAATTCGGCCATCCACGAGCTCGACATCATCCCCTGGCTGCTGGACTCGCCTATCACCGAGGTGTCCTGGCAAGCGGGGCGGAGTTCCCGGCACAGTACCGGTGATCTACGGGACCCGGCCTTTATGCTCCTGCGCGCGGCCGACGGCACCCTGGCCACCCTCGAACTCTTCCTCAACGCACAGTACGGCTACACCACGCGATGCGAGGTCGTGTCAGAGTTCGGCACCGCCGCACTCCCGGAACCGGCCGCCCTCGATGTCCGGCAGGAAGGGAAGCGCAGTTCCGAAATCCCCGCAGACTGGCGTCCACGCTTCGCCGACGCTTACCGCTTGCAACTTCAGGCGTGGATCTCAGCCCTCGAAAAGGGAGAGCCTGCGCCGCTCGCAACCGGTGAGGACGGTCTGCGGGCGTCGCAGCTGGCACAAGCGATGATCCGCTCGCTCCACAGCGACGGGGCATACACGAAGGTGGTCTACTGATGGTTTCATCCGGGCTGCCAGTATCAAGGGTCCCGGATTCCCGCGATGCTCCAGCGTTGCGCTGGGGGATCATGGGCCCGGGGTGGATCGCCGAACGCTTCACGGAATCGGTGCAGGCCCACTCAACGCAAGTGATCGCCGCCGTCGGCTCCCGTTCCTTGGAACGGTCCAAGGCGTTCGCGGACGCTTTCGGCGTGCCCGCCGCCTATGGGAGCTACGAAGAGCTGGCCACGGCTCCGGACATTGACATCGTGTACGTATGCACGCCGCACAATTTCCACCACGCGCCTGCCGTGCTCGCCATCGACGCCGGCAAACACGTCCTGATCGAGAAACCGATCGGTCTGAATGCTGCGCAGGCGCGGGATATCGCCGCGCAGGCCAAGGCAGCTGGCGTCTTCGCCGCCGAGGCCATGTGGAGCTTCTTCCTTCCGAAGTTCGACGTGATCCGGCAAGTGCTCGACGCCGGGACGCTGGGTACCGTGACAACGGTCCTCGCGGAATACGGCGAGCACTTCGAACCCAGCCACCGCATCTTCGACCCCGCACTGGCTGGTGGGCCTCTGCTGGACCTGGGCACCTACCCGCTGGCACTCATCACCGAGATCCTGGGCGCGCCCGAACGCTTGAGCGCCTTCGGCCAGCCCCACGAATCGGGTGTCAACGCCCAGCTCTCCGCCATTATGCAATTCCCGGGCGGAAGCCAGGCCGTGATGAATGCGCACCTGCACAATTTCACCACCACCGCGGCAACGATCGTTGGTTCCGAGGCCACGTTGACCATCGACGGCCCCTTCAACATGCCCGGCGGTTTCGAGATCCGGTTCCCGGACGGCACGCGGCTTCGCCACAACGAAGCGACTGGCGGGCATTTGGAGGGCTTGCATTACGAAGCAGCAGCGGTGGCCCGCGCCATCGCCGCCGGTGAGATGGAAACCCCACAACGGCCCTTGGCGTCCTCCATCCGGACGATGGACGTCGCCGATGAAATCCGCCGCCAAGTGGGCATTGAATTCCCGGGCGAAGGCAACGTCCCCGCCTGAGCAATTGTTGTACTGACTATCGAAAGGACGGGCCCATGGCCTACATCGAACAGCATTCAGCCGGTCTTCCCACGCCCGTGCGGCTTGGCCTCATAGGCTCCGGCTGGATGGGAGCGTTCCATGGCGAAAGCATAGCCCGCCGGGTTCCCGGTGCGGTCCTGGCCGCCGTCGCCGATCCCAACGTGGACTCCGCGGCGTCCGTGGCTTCCCAGCTTGGTACGGCGAAGGTCACCGCAGACGCCGCGGACATCATGGCGGATCCGGACATCGACGCCGTGATCATTGCCAGCCCGGCACGCTTCCACGCTTCCCTGATTGCCCAGGCCGCAGCTGCGGGCAAGCACGTGTTTTGCGAGAAGCCCGCCGCGCAGAGCCTCGAAGAGCTCGACGCCGCCCTCCGCGCCGTCGAGACCGCAGGGGTACATTTCCAGATCGGATTCAACCGCCGCTACGCCACCGACTTCCAGGCCGCCAAGAAGGACCTGGCCGAAGGAATCGTGGGGGAGCCGCAGCTCTTGCGCTCGTTAACGAGGGATCCCGGCACCGGGAGCATCGGACATGCAGCCAGGATTCCGGCCTGGACGATTTTCCTCGAAACCCTCATCCACGATTTCGACACCCTGAACTGGTTCAACGAAGGGGCCGAGCCGGTGGAGGTCTACGCCGTCGCGGACGCCCTGGTGGAACCGAGCCTGCGTGATCAAGGATTCCTGGACACCGCCGTGGTCACCATCCGCTACAGCAATGGGGCACTGGCAGTGGCCGAGGCCAACTTCAGCGCGCTTTACGGCTACGACGTCAGGGGCGAAGTCTTCGGCTCCAAGGGCATGGTGCAGGCTGGACGGCATACTGAAACGGCTGCCCTGAGGTACACCGCCGAGGGCCTCTCCGCGGAGACTCCGAGGCTCAACGTGGAACTGTTCCGGGATGCCTATACCGACGAACTTGTGGACTTCGCGGCGGCAGTCCGCGCGCGCCGCGACGGCGCGCAACCGCCGTCGGGCGCTTTCACCCTCACCCCGGGAGCCGCTGACGCGCGGCGCGCCCTGGCGATGGCTTTGGCCTGCATCGAGTCGGTCCAGCAAGGCGGACCGGTGGCCGTTACGGCTGTTTCGAGCAACAGCAAGGCGGGTGTCTGATGCGGCTGGCAGTTTGCGCCGAGATGGTCTTCACGGAGTTGCCGTTCACCGAACGGGTACGTCGGATCCATGAGGCCGGATTCGACGTCGAACTCTGGGACTCGAGGAACAAGGACATTGCGGCGCTCAAGGCGAGCGGCGCGGTCTTTTCCTCCATGACCGGGTACACCTCCGGGAGCCTGGTTGACGCTGACACCGCCGATGACGTGGTGAGGACGGCGGAGATGCTGATTCCGACGGCCTTGGAGCTCGGCGTCAGCCGCATGGTGGTGCACTCGGCGGAGCTGATCGACGGCAAAGCAGCCCGTCCCGTCTACCGCTCCAACGGCAGCATGTGGATCACGGGTGCCCGGACCCTGGAGCGACTTGGCGCGCTCGGGGAAAAGCACGGACTGACGTTTTGCCTCGAAAACCTCAACACCGTGCTGGACCACCCCGGAATTCCGCTGGCCCGGGCCAAGGACACCCTCGCGCTTGTGGAGGCGGCCGGACATCCCAACGTGAAGATGATGCTGGACCTGTACCACGCACAGCTGGGGGAGGGGAACCTCATTGAACTGGTCCGCACCGCCTTGCCGCACATCGGCGAGATCCAAGTGGCGGATGTCCCTGGGCGCTGCGAGCCCGGCACCGGCGAAATCAACTACGTGGCTGTGGCCCGGGCGCTCGTCGCTGCGGGCTACGAAGGCACCGTCGGCATGGAGGCATGGGCCAGCGGCGACGACCTGGAGGCGCTTGAGGCGTTCCGCCGGGCGTTCACGCCTGGCGTCGCGGAATCCCAGGACGATTCAGCTTTTTCAACGGAGGCAGCACTATGAAGGATGTCGTTCTCGGGCTGGTTGGAGTAGGGCGGATCGGCGTGATGCACGCCAACAACATCGCGGCCCTCAACGGGGAACTGAATGGACAAGGCATCAACGTGGAGTTGCGGCTCACGGATGTGGCCGCAGAACACGCCCGCAAGGTGGCGGCCGGTCTCGGCGCCGAGTTCCTGCCGTCGGTAGAGGACTTGATCGCCTCCGGAGTGGATGGCTTGGTGATCGCGACCGGAACGGGCACGCACCCGGAACTGATCCGAGCTGGGGTGGACGCCGGTATCCCGGTGTTCTGCGAGAAGCCCGTGGCCATGAATGTGGCCGATTCGCTGCCTGTCCTGGAACATATCCGCGCCAACGATGGTGTGGTGCAGATCGGCCACCAGCGTCGCTTCGATGCCGGTTACATCGAGGCCAAGCGCGCCTACCAGGCGGGGGAGCTCGGCTGGATCCACTCGCTGCGCGCCGTGACCTGCGATATGGCTCCGCCGCCCGTGGAGTTCCTGGCAACGTCCGGCGGGCTGTTCCGTGATTGCTCGGTCCACGACTTCGACATCCTGCGCTGGCTGACCGGCCGCGAGATCGTGGAGGTCTATGCCAAGGGTTCCAACAATGGTGATCCCGCCATCGGAGAAGTGGGCGATGTGGACACCGCCTTGGCTCTGATCACGTTCGACGACGGGACGGTTGGCACAGTCTCGGCCACCCGTTACAACGGCGCAGGGCATGACGTCCGCCTCGAAATCCAGGGCTCCAAGCGTTCCCTCATGGTTGGCCTGGACGACAAGACAGCCATGGAGTCAGCCGAGGCCGGGATCGCCTTCCCGTCCGGAGAACCCCACAAGACCTTCGCCGAACGCTTCGACCAGGCCTATCGCTCGGAAATGGCGGCCTTCGTTGAACTGGTCCTGGGCCAACGGGACAACCCGTGCACCCCGGAGGACGCCGTCGCAGCTTCCCGGGTGGCGGATGCCGCGCAGGAGTCGCTGGCAAGCGGGGTCCCGGTCAGGGTGGCGCTGGTGACGGCCTAAGCCTGCTAGGCGATCACCGGCCCCAACTAACTAGCAGTTGTTGTCGTTTTGACGGCTCATAACGACAACAACTGCTTGGGCCCACGCCGCCAGGGTTCCCTGGCCGTGGGGCCCCGCCGGCGAGGGCCCCAGCCTGAGCTTGCGAAGGTTGGGAGCCGGCGGGGACTTGCGAGGCGAGGGTGGCGGTGGGGATTGGGTGTGCGGACTCCTTAGGCGCCGAAAGGCAATCGGGGGTCGATGTCTTGTCCGTCCCAGCCCTGCCGCACCCACCCGTGGTGGGGGTCGTCGCTGATGAGCCATTCGCGCACGGGTCCCGGGCCGGCCATGACGTTCAGGTAGTACAAGTCATAGCCGGGAGCTGCCATGGCGGGGCCGTGCCAGCCGTAGGGAACAAGAACGACGTCGCCCGTGCGGACTTCCGCGGCCACGTCGATCGGGCGCTCATCGGAGGCGTAGACGCGCTGGTAGCCGATCGCGTCTGCATCTGCGGGGGCGCCGGAGCCATCCGCCACGCGGGTCTCGAAGTAGTAGATCTCCTCGAGTTGCGTTTCGCCGTCCTTTTCCTCGTCATGCTTGTGCGGGGGATAGGAAGACCAGTTGCCCGCGGGGGTCAGCACTTCGCAGACGATGAATCGGTCCGCCTCGAGGGCGGCTGGGGTGCCGAAGTTGTGGACCTGGCGCGAACAGTTGCCTGCTCCACGCAACTCCACCGGGGTTTCCGCGGCGGTCACGAGCCTGGTGGGGTACGAGGCGTTGGCGGGGGCGGTCGCGACGGCGACGCGGCCGCCGTCGGGCGAACTGATGGTGACGGCAGCGTTCGTGCCGGAATACAGGACATCGCTAGGGCCATGGAAAACCGACGCCCGCCCCGCAAGGGGATACTCGACGTCGTCGACCGTCACCGTAAAGGCGCCGTTGAGCGGCACAATGATCCGCTCTTCAGCTGCGGCGGGGAGCTCGACGGCGGCGCCCGCGGCGAGCGTGGCGACCTTGAGCCCGGTGTGGGCCCAACCGTCCACGGTCAAGGCGGAATCGGAAGTTCCGAGCGAGATGTCCCAATCGCCGTCGTTGGCGGTTCCCAGTGGATAGACCCAGTTGGCCATGAAGTTATGTCCTTGCGTTAGCGCTGTACGAGTGTCATTTCAAAGCTGTAGGAATCGGCCCGGTAGACGTGGTGGCCGGTCTCCACCATGCGTCCGGTGTCGTCGACGGCGGTGCGTTCCATGGTGACCAAAGCCGAGCCGACTTCCGCCTCCAAGAGCGGCGCCTGGTAGTCGTTGGCGATCATGGCGCCGATCCGCTGCGAAGCGAGGCGGAAGTTGACGCCGCCGCGGCGGAGGATGGCGTAGAGGCCTTCCTCGGCGAGCATGGCCTCGTCCATGGTCGCGATGTCGTCGCGGACCCAGTTCTCCATGAGCGCCAGCGGCTTGCCGCCCACTTTGCGCAGGCGGGTGAAGTGGTAGACCTTGGAGCCGGCCGGAAGCTGGAGGGCTGTCAGCGTGGCGGCGTCGGCCTCCATGTGCGAGAAGCTGAGGACCTGCGTTGTGGGCTTCTTGCCGTTGTTGGTCAGGTCGTCGTAGAGGCTGGAGAGTTCCAGGGGCCGGCGGACCTGGCTTGACACCACCTGCGTGCCGACGCCGCGCTTGCGGACCAACAGGCCCGAGCGGACAAGTTCGTCCATGGCCTTGCGCATGGTAGGCCGCGACAGGTTGAGCTGGGCGGCGAGGTCTATCTCGTTGTCCAAGCGGCTGCCGGGCTCCAGGACTCCGCTGTGGATGGCGGCCTCGATGCCCTGGACCACCTGGTGGTACAAAGGCACAGGGGAAGAACGGTCGATAGTGAGGCCAAGTTGATTCGCCATTGCATGCTCCCTCGCATTCCGGGACTGTCCCGGAAGTCACAAGCATGTCCGCTCATGTTCGCTTGATAGGACATACTGCTTTACTGATGATAGCAGGAGCATTGTGCGGGTCAAGGGTGCCGGAGGCACGTTTATTGAGCCGTTTCAGGTCTCTTGTTTGGGACATGTCCAGACATCAGGACCAGACCTCGCGCCCTCAGCGGCGGGTGCGCCTTTCGGCGTCGCGCGCCTTCAGCGGCGGCGTCGGGCGCTGCTGCGTTGACGGACGTAGCCGACGGCGGCAAGCACGGCGCCCAGTCCCTCGGCGACTGCGCTGAGGGTCTTCTCGAAAAACCATACGGGCTCGTACATGGACGGGAGCGGACCGATGGCAGGTATGTCGACATAGCGGTAGAGGAGGACCGCTATGAAGGCGCTTCCAGCGACGACCACCGCGGCGGCGTAGGCTGGCCGACTGCCGCGGACCAGGACATACAGGGCGACAAGAATTGCGACCGCGCCCTCAAGGCGGAACAGATTGCCTTCCCCGATTCCGCCGGGGGCACCCAATTGGTAGCCGGAGGCGAGATCGAAGTGCACCAGAGCGTCGATGACCATGGCTGCCGCCACAAGCAGTCGCAACAGGATGTCCTTGGGCCTGCGGCTCATCGGCTTGCGGCGGGCCGCTTCACGAGTGCTCATTTCAGGGTCCTCATTTCACGCACGCTCACTTCACGACCAGCGTTCCGTGCATGTTGGAGTGGTAGGCGCAGTGGTAGGGGTAGCTGCCCGGCGTGGTGGGCGCGGTGAACTGGGCTGTCCCGCCCCCGCCGTCGACGGCGGCGTCGAAGGCCTTTCCGTCGTCCGAGGTGACAGTGTGGGCCTGGGCGTCCTCGTTCCTGACGGTGATTTTGCCGCCAGGGCTGACCGAGACGGGTCCTTGATAGCCGAAGTCCTTGATGGTGATGGTGAGCGATTGGGAGGTCCCGGACGGCGGAGCAGTCGACGACGCGGCGGAAGGCGGGCTCGAAGACGCGCCCTGATAGCCGGTTCCGGACGCTCCGCAACCGTTCACGCCGATCAGGGCGGCCGCTCCTACGACGGCCATCAAGGCCTTGGCGTTGTTCCTCATGATTCGTTCCCCGCTCCTCGTGTCCGGTGGCGAGAACGTGCTTGCCACATTGATGAGACGAATTCCGGAGCCGTCAGGTTCACGGGCGCGGGAAATTGATTCTGGCGGGCGGAGGCTGCCGTCTCCATCACCCCACGGGACGCAGCGTCCTGCAGACTTCCACGAAAGCCTTGAACGGGGCGAGCCGTTCCTCGTCGGGCAGCTGCGAGGCCTCGGGATGCCATTGCACGGATGCCACCCAGCGCTGCGGGTCCTCGAGGGCCTCCACGGTCCCGTCCTCCGCGACCGCCGTGACCACCAAGCCATCGCCTACCCGCGCCACGGCTTGGTGATGTCCCGAAGCAATCCGTACCGAGTTCCGTGAGCCATGGAGGCGAGCGACCTTTGAATGCGGTGAAAGTTCGACGTCGTGCCACGCCCAGGCACTTAGCTCACCTTCCGCCGGGGTCAGGCCGTTATGCTCCACCAGTGAGGGATGCATGTCCTGGATGAGCGTCCCGCCGTAGACCACGTTGAGGAGCTGGTGGCCGCGGCAGATGCCGAGGGTGGGTAAACCGGCGTCGAGCGATCCACGGGCGACCGCCAGGTCCAATCGATCCTGGTCAGGGTTGACGTCGTAGCAGGCTTCAGTCGCTTCTTCGCCGTAGAGTCGCGGATCCAGGTCCCCGCCGCCGGGCAGCAGGACGCCGTTGAGGGAACGGAGCTCGGCGGCCAGCTGGCCGGCTTCGTCGGTGAAGGAGGCGTCCAGCAGTACGGGCTCCGCGCCGGCGTCGCGCACCAGTTCGACGATGAAGTCGAAGAGTTCATTCGCCTCTCCCACGCGGGCATCCGCGTCTTCGGAGCTGCTGAGGCGGACGGGAATACCGATCCGGGGCCGGACGCTGCTCTGCTGTTCGGAAGTCTGCATGCTCCATGATGCACTGGCCGGGCGACTCCTGCGCAACGGGAACCGCGGGCTTACGCTGATGCCATGAATCCGTCCCGCGCCCTGACTCCCAGTCCCCGCACGCTCGACATTGAGAGCGTGGCCCATTTCGACAGGCTTCTGAGCTCCGGTGCCGTGACGATGCACGGATGGCACGCCCAGTCGCTGGACCTGCGGGGCCGACGGGCGGACCTGCAGCGGCTCGATCCGCAAGGCGCCATCTTCCTGGGCTGTACCTTCGATGACGGCGTCGAGGACTCGCTGCGGAGCCGCGGCGCACTCATCTTTCCGAAGCTGCGCGGAGTACCGTTCAACCCGTACCGGGGCAGCCTCTACAGCGCCGCCGAACTATACGAGGACATCGACTCCACGGAGTACGAAGCCACCCTGGACGCCCAGGTCTACCACTGGAGCATCATGCCGGGGCAACGGACCAGCTTGGACGCCACCCTCGCCGCCGCGCTGCACGACCACGCCATCGGGGACGCCCTGGACGAGCTCCTGGGCAATGGGGATTTCGCAGGGAACAAGATCGTGGGAGTCATGGGCGGGCACGTCGCCCAACGCGGAACCACGGACTTCCACGACGCCGCGCGCCTGGGACGGCTCTTGGCCTTGTCCGGCTTCACGGTGGCCACCGGGGGAGGCCCGGGCGCCATGGAAGCCGCCAATTTCGGCGCCTACTTGAGCGGCCTGCCCGACGCCGACTTCGCCGTCGCGCTGAAATCGCTCGCGGCGGTGCCGGGTTTCCGCCCCTCGGTGACGGCCTGGGCGCGGGCGGCGGCCGCCGTCGTCGGGCACCATCCGCGCGGAACGACGTCGCTGGGCATCCCCACGTGGTTCTACGGGCACGAGCCACCCAACCTCTTTGCCACCCACATCGCCAAGTACTTCGCCAACTCCATGCGCGAAGCGATCCTGCTGGAACTATGCAACGGCGGGATCGTGTTCCTCCCGGGCTCAGCCGGCACTGTGCAGGAAATCTTCCAGGACGCGTGCGAGAACTTCTACGGCGCCCCGGAAACCGTCACGCCCATGGTGCTCGTGGGGCGCGACCACTGGGAGCACAAGTATCCCGCGTGGCCCATGTTGCAGAGCCTTGCTGCCGGGAAAGTGATGGAGGGCCGGATCTTCCTGGTGGACAGCGTCGAGGAAGCGCTCGCCGTCGTCGCGGGCTAACTGCGTGGGTTCCGCCCGGCTGGCCCAACTGACTCGCATTTGTTGTCCTTATGGCGGCTCAAAACGACAACGGCGTGGGCCCACACCGCCAGGGTTCCCTGGCCGTGGGCCCCACCGGCGTGGGCCCCTGCCTGAGCTTGCGAAGGCTGGGAGCCGGTGGGGACTTGCGAGGCGAGGGTCGCGGTGGGGACTACTTGGGAGTTAGAGCGGGGCGCGGCCGCCCAGGCGCGTGGTGATTTTGCGGGCTGCGTCTTGGCATGCCTCGCCGAGGCTGGCGAGCGTGTCCTGCGAGACCCGGAACTTTGGCGCGGGGATCAGGACGGAGGCCACGATGTCTCCGCGGTGGTCAAAGACGGGGGAGGCGACGCCGACTTCTTCAATGGATGTTTCGCCGAAATTGAAGGCCCAGCCCCGGGTCACGGACTCCTGCAGCCGAAGTAGGTAGGCCTCGAGTGCTTCCTCGTCGAGCCCGGGCAATGTAATGGAGCCGCTGCGGAGGAGCTTGCGGACACGGTCGGCGTCTTCGGCGGCAAGGAAGACCTGTACCGAAGAGCTGAGCGCCTCGTTGTAGCGGGCACCCAACGGTGCGAGGTGCTTGACCTGGTGCCGGCTGGCGATTTGCTCCACGCACATGGATTCGCTCCCGTTCCACACCATGAGCGCGCTCGTCTCGCCGGTCCGTTCGCTCAGTTCGCGCAGGACGGGATAGGCCACCCGGCGCTCCTCGAGTTCGGCGAGGAGCGGGCCGGCAAGGGCGATCATCCCCAGGCCGAGCCGGAAGCGGCGGGACTCGGGGTCGCGTTCCACCAGGTGTTCTTGTTCGAAGGTCGCCAGGATCCGGGACACGGTGCTCTTGTGCAAGCCGATCCTGCCGGCGATCTCGGTGACTCCCAGCAAGGGTTCCTCGGCGGTGAAGCTGCGGAGCACGGCAATGGCGTTCTCGAGTACCGAAGCGCCTTTGGAATCGCCGTTGGCCGGGGTGTCGCTGATGGTTGTACGCGGTTCTGCACGCCGTTCTGCACGCGGTTCTGCTGGGGTCATGATGGTCACTATATGGCTCTTTTAATGGGGACATGCCCAGCCTTGGCCTACAGCAATGAGCATATGAGTCATATGTCCATTGCTCGGGCGCAAGACAGGGCATGTCCATTGGAGGTGGGTGCTAGGCGCCGATGATGTTGTATTCCGGGCCGAAGGGGAATTTGGTGATGTTCTCGGCACCGTCTTCACCGACCACCAGGATGTCGTGTTCCCGGTACCCGCCGGCACCCGCCTGGCCATCGAGGACCGTGATCATCGGCTCCATGGAGACCACCATTCCTGGCTCCAGGACCGTGTCGATGTCTTCGCGCAGCTCCAGTCCGGCTTCACGTCCGTAGTAGTGCGAGAGGACGCCGAAGGAGTGTCCGTAGCCAAAGGTGCGGTTGGCGAGCAGTCCATGCGCAACATAGATCTCGTTCAGCTCGGCCGCGATGTCCTTGCAGACTGCCCCGGGCTTGATGAGTTCCAGTCCGCGCTTGTGGACCTCCACGTTGATGTTCCACAGTTCCAGGGAGCGCGCATCGGGTTCGCCGTAGAACAGTGTCCGCTCCAGGGCCGTGTAGTAGCCCGAGGTCATGGGGAAGCAGTTCAGTGACAGGATGTCGTGTTCCTGGATCTTGCGGGTGGTTGCCCAGTTGTGGGCGCCGTCGGTGTTGATGCCGGACTGGAACCACACCCAGGTGTCGCGGATCTCGGAGTCCGGGAACGTCCGGGCTATCTCGTGGACCATGGCTTCGGTGCCGATCAGGGCGACCTCGTACTCAGTGATCCCTGCAGTGATGGCGTTGCGGATGGCCTCGCCGCCGAGGTCGCCGATCCGGGCGCCGTGCTTGATGACCTCGATTTCCTCGGAAGACTTGATCATGCGCTGGCGCATCGCGGCCTGGGCCACATCCACAAGCGTCGCGCCGGAGAAGGCGGCTTGGATCTTGTTGCGGTTGTCCAGCGGAAGGGAATCGTCCTCAACACCCAGACGACGGACGTTGATCCCGCGGGTTCGCAGCACTTCCTGGATGCCGAAGATGTAGTTGTCCCGGCGCCAGTCGGTGTAGACAAGGTTGTCCCCGTAGCTGCGGCGCCACGGCATTCCGGCGTCGATGTTGGCGGTAACGGTGACGGTGTCCTCGGCCGTGACCACCATGGCGTAGGAACGGCCGAAGTAGGTGAACAGGAAGTCGGAGTAGTACTTGATGGAGTGGTAGCTGGTCAGGACAACGGCGTCCAGATCCTTCTCGGCCATGATCCGGCGAAGACCCGCGAGGCGTCGTTCAAACTCTGTGTCGGAGAATGTCAGGGAGAGTTTCTCTCCGTTGTTGAGGACCTTGAGGCGTTCAAGCTTGGCGACATCGCTGACGGCTTCATTCTCGGTGATGGTCATGGGTGGTGTTCCTTTCAATGGGTGGGTTGTTTTCAGTCCTGCTGCAGGGGCTTCTTGGAAGTCTCCACAGCGAAGAGGACCGCGATGAGGGAAATTATGGAGGCTGCCACGAGGTACCAGCCGGGGGCCAGCTGGTTGTGGGTCAGGCCGATGAGGAGTGTTGCCATGAAAGGGGCGGTGCCGCCGAACAGGGCGTTGGAGAGATTGAAGCTGACGGCGAAGCCGCTGTAGCGGACCCTCGTGGGGAAGAGCTCGGCAAGGAAGCTGGGCAGGGTGCCGTCGTTGAGCGTGAGCATGGCGCCCAGCAGGATCTGGACCAGGACAATGACCAGGAAGTTGCCGGTGTCGAGGAGCATGAACGCGGGAACGGTCAGCACCACGAACAGCACGGACGCTGTGATGAGCATGCGCTTCCGGCCGAACCTGTCCGAGGCGATACCCGTCAGGAAGATGAATCCGATGTAGCTGACGAGGGCAATCGTGGTGGCCAGGAACGATTCGGCCGCACCGAAGTGAAGCTCCTCGGAAAGGTACGTCGGCATGTAGCTGAGGATCACGTAGAAGCCGACGGCGTTGAGCAGCACCGCGCCCGTCGCGATGATCAGCTGCTTGCGGTACGTCTTGAACATCGCGAAGGCCGGAGCCTTGACCGCGGTGTCCTTCGCGGCCATTTCTCGGAAGGCCGGGGTGTCCTCGAGCTTGGTACGGATGTAGCGGCCAATCAGGCCCATCGGGGCGGCCAGGAGGAAGGGCAATCGCCAGCCCCATTCGCCGAGCTGCTCCGCGCTCAGTACCGTGCTGAGCAGTGCCGCCAGCAGGGAACCGAGCAGCAGGCCTGCCGCCGTGCTGGCAGGTACGACGGCGGCATAGAGTCCGCGCCGATTGGCCGGCGCGTATTCCACCAGGAAGGCTGAGGCACCTGCGTATTCGCCGGCGGCCGAGAAGCCCTGGACAACCCGGACGAGCAGCAGGAGGACCGGCGCCATGACGCCGATGGTGTTGTAGCCGGGGATGAGGGCGATGCAGAACGTAGCCACGGACATGAGCACGATCGAGAGGGAGAGCGCTTGTTTGCGTCCGAGGCGGTCACCGATGTGGCCCCAGATGAATCCGCCCAATGGACGGACAAAGAAGGAGACGGCGAAGACGCCAAACGTTGCGAGCAGTGCGGTCTGCCGGTCCGATGCGGGGAAGAAGACGGTCGAGATGATCCCGGCAAGGTAGCCGTAGACGGCGTAGTCGAACCATTCGACGAAGTTGCCGATGAAGCTTGCAGTGATAACGCGGCGGCGGGTGTCTTTGCTGACTGTGTGGCTAGCCGTTGGCTTTGACGGGCCGCCCGGGGTGGCTGCCGCATCGGGAAGGTCGCCGGACCCGCCTTTGGATCCGGCACTGGCGTTTCCCTGGATTGCTGCCACGGAGGATGTTTCGTTTTTCATGAATCCACCAAGAACTTTTGGGGTTGCATTCAACGCAACGCTGTTGCACCAGAATAGATGTGTTGCGCGTCACCGTCAAGAGTCTTCGCTCACCACCCAACTGACTCGCACTTGTTGTCGTTTTGAGGGCGCTAAACGACAACAAGTGCGAGTCAGTTGGGGGAGGGTGGGGGAAGTGGGGTGCGTTAGTTGCAACATGGTTGCGTTGAGTGGTGCGAAAGGGGCAGGGCCCGCCCGGTAAAGGAAAAAAGAAGCTCCCCGGATCGCAAGGATCCGGGGAGCTTCAGGGGGAGAGGGGTTCAGGGACTATTTGAGCCAGGCGGCCACCACATCGGGGTGGGCATCCACCCATTTCTTGGCGGCGGCGTCCGGCTTCATGCCGCCCTGGATATCCGTTGCGACCGAGTCCTGGTCGGCGTTGGTCCACGAGAAGGCCTTGAGCAGTTTCGCTGCGGGAGAACCGCTGTCCGCAAACTTCTTGGCCATCACTTTGTTCAGTTTGTAATCGGGGTAGTCACAGGCGACCTTCTCGGCGTCGGCATCGCAGCCCGGGGTGTAGGCGGGCAGGCTGACTTTCTTGAGGGGGACCTCTGAGAGGAACCATTGCGGTTCGTAGAAGTAGCCCAGCAGCGGTGTCTTGTTCTTTTCGGCCGTACGGAACGACTGGATCAGAGCTGCTTCCGAGCCCGAGAAGACCACTTTGTAGTCGAGGCCAAGGTTCTTGACCAGGGCTTCGTCGTTGGTCACGAAGGCGGGGTCGCCGTCCAGGACCTGGCCTTTGCCGCCTGATTCGGAGGTGGCAAAGAGTGAGGCGTACTTGTTCAGGTTCTTGCTGTCCAGGATGTCCGGGTACTTCTGGACCATCCATGGTGGTACGTACCAGCCGATGTGCCCTTCGTTGCCCGTGGGGCCTGCGTCCACAGCCACTTTTTGGTCCGTGATGTACTGCTTCGTGAGGTCCGCGTGACCCCAGTTCTCGAGGATGACATCGACTTCACCGGAACCAAAGCCCTGCCAGGAGATCTGCTCCGACAGGTCCTTCTGGACTACTGTGCAACCGAGTTTGTTTTGGGCTACGTAGCTGTAGACGGCCGCATTTGCCGTGTAACCGACCCACGCGTTGAGGGCGACATTGACGGTTCCGCAGGGCGTATCCGAGGAGCCTGCGGCTGCCGCTTGGTTCACGGAAGCGCCTCCGCAGCCAGCTAGCAAGAGGGCTGCAGTAACGGTTCCGGCAAGGACGGGAATTGTTCGTTTCAAAAGCTGTCTTGTTCTACTCATGGTTGGGGTCTCCTTGTTGGGGCGGTGAACGGGGAGGACTAGTGCGCGCTCGATTTTGCTGAGCGGATTTTGCGGACCGGGTCGGCTGCCGCAGCTTGGGTGATGCGGTCCAGCAGGATGCCGAGGAAGACGATGGCCAGGCCGGCGGCGAGGCCCTTGCCGAACAGCGAGCTCTGGACAAAGCCGGCGACGACGTCGTACCCCAGGCCGCCTGCACCGACCAGTGCTCCGACGACTACCATGGCCAAGACGTAGATCAAGCCTTGGTTTGCGGCGAGGGCCAGGGATTTCCTTGCCATGGGGAGCTGGACCTTGGTGATGACCTGCCACGGGGTTGACCCGCTGGATACCGCAGCCTCCATGACGGTGGGGGAGATCGCTGCGATGCCGTCGGCCGTGATCTTGATGGCCACAGGCGCTGCATAGATAATTCCGGCGACGATGGCCGTGAACCTCGTTGCGCCGAAAAGGCCTAGGAACGGAACCAAGTAGACGAAGGCAGGCATGGTCTGGCCCGCATCCAGCATGGGCCGCATGATCTGGTCCACCCTGTTGGACCTTCCCATCGCCACACCGAAGATGATGCCCAGCACCATGACCACGGCCGTGGCAACAAGGGTGCTGGCCAGGGTGACCATGGCATCGCTCCACAGGCCGAGGTAGATGATCGCGGCCAGGCATGAGGCGGTGACCAGTGCCAGCTTCCAACCACCGAGTGCGTAAGCCGCCACGAGGACAACCGCGACGAGGAGGTAGAAGGGGGTGTCGGTCAGAAGGGATTGGAACGGGTTGAGGATTCCGTTGGTCAGGGCCTCGCGGAATGACACCGTAAACAGGGATAGGTTTGTCTGCAGCCATGCGCTGGCAGCGCCGACTCCGCTGATGATGTCCGGGCCAAAGTTGAGGTTCTTCGGAAAGGCCGCGGCCCAGAGCATCGTCCGGGAAAGCTGGACCATGACAAGGACAACGACGAGGCTGACAGCGAGCAGGATGTACCTAGCTCTGCGCGGTATCCGGCGCTTGCGGGCTGCCCCGGGTTCGGCCCGGCGGCTGGCGGCCGTGGTGACCCGGTCCAGCACAATGGCCAGGAGGACGATCGACAGGCCGGCGTTGACTGCCGTCCCGACGTCGAGCGATTGCAGGGCACGCACAACCACTTGGCCCAGCCCCGGCGCCGCGATCAGCGCCGCGATGGTGACCATGGACAAAGCAGCCATGGTGCTTTGGTTGATCCCCATCACGATGGTGCGCCGTGCCAGGGGGAGTTGCAGGGTGAGAAGCCGCTGAAACCCTGTGGTGCCCAAGGAGTCGGAGGCTTCCCGGGTGTTCTCCGGGATGTTCCGGATTCCGTGTGCCGTCAGTCGGATGAGCGGAGGCACGGCGTAGATCACTGTGGCGATGACCGCGGAGGCAGGGCCGATCAGGAAGATGAGGGCCAAAGGAGCCAGATAGACGAACGTGGGGAGGATTTGCATGAAGTCGAGGACGGGGGTGATCACTTGGGAAACCCGGCCCGAGATCCCGGCCAAGACTCCGAGCGGGATGCCGATCAGCAGGCTGAACAGCACGGCTGTGAGGACGAGGGCGAAGGTGTAAGCCGCTTCGGTAAACAGACCCTGGAGGCCGAAGAACGTGAATGCGGCTGCCGTCAGCAATCCCACCCGGGCATTGCCGACCGCAAAGGCGATCCAGCTGAGCAGGCCGACAGTTCCCAGCCAGCCGATTTCCGGTAGGCGAAGCCCGGTAGAGCTGGCGGCAAAAGTGCTGGTGAACAGGTTTGCGACTGAATCGACGGCGGAGCGGAAGGGAGTAAAGACGTACTGGAAAAGGGGATTGTCCGCTCGGTTCGATGCGACCCAGGCATTGAATTGGTTGAGCGAACGGTGCAGGTCAGTCAATTCCGACGCCGGCAGAGTGAGGGTCGATGTGCCGTGCAGGAACAAGAACCCGAGGAGCCAGAGGACTCCGGCGGCACCCAGGAGTACTGCTCGGCGACTCAGCCGCTTGCGCGGCGGGCGGAGGGCGTTGGCGCTGGTCTGAACCGGGGCCCGGTCACGAACGAGAGTGGACATCATGCCGCTACTTCCGTGCTGCGGATGACCGACAAGATGCTGTCGCGGTCGATCTGGCCGGTGATCCTGCCGGAGTCTTCCACGAGCACGGGACACGATGAGTTCATGACGGTGGGAATGGCGTCGCGGATGATCGTGCCGGCGCTCAGGACGGGAGCATCCCCGGGAGTGCCCAAAGCTACCGGATCGGTGATCCATTTGAGCGTCAGGACATCCGCGCGGGGTACTTCGGAGACGAAGTCGGCAATGTACTTGTCCGCTGGCGATCCGACAAGGTCATCGCCGGTGCCGCACTGGACTGTCTCGCCGTTCCGCATGATCAGGATGCGGTCCCCGAGTTTGAGCGCTTCGGATAGGTCGTGGGTAACGAACACCATCGTCTTGCCCATCTCTTTGTGCAGCCGGATGACTTCCGCCTGCATATCGCGCCGGATGAGCGGGTCCAGGGCCGAGAACGGCTCGTCGAAGAGGATGGTGTCCGGATCGCCCGCCAAGGCGCGGCCAAGCCCAACACGCTGCTGCATTCCGCCGGAAAGCTGATCGGGGAAATGCTGCTCGTAGCCCTTGAGGCCTACCAGTTCGATGATTTCGCGGGATTTGGCGTAACGCTCATTTTTTGACGCCCCACGGATCTGCAATCCGTAGGACACGTTGTCCAGCACGGTGCGGTGCGGGAGGAGGCCGAAGTGCTGGAAGACCATGGACATCTTCCTCCGGCGCAGTTCCCGAAGTTCGGTGGTTCCCGCGTCCAACACGTCTTTTCCGTCGACCAGGACGGAACCCGACGTCGGTTCGATCAGCCGGGTGAGGCACCGGATCAGGGTGGACTTTCCTGATCCGGACAGGCCCATGACGACGAACACCTCGCCCTTGGCGACGTCGAAGTTCATGTCCCGCACGGCAGCATTGCAGCCGGTGCGTTCAAGCAATTCGCCTGAGCTCAAGCTCGATAGTTCCGGATTCTTAGGGATCTTTTCACCTCCGGGTCCGAAGACCTTCCAGAGGTTGCGCACTGATATGTCAGGACTGCTCATTGCTGTACTCCTGCCTGCGGCGGCTCGAACCAGTGGCTGGGCCCGGGGCTGATGTTTTGCCAGATGTGTTTTGTTTCTCGGTATTCGGCCAAGCCAGCGAGCCCCAATTCGCGGCCATTGCCTGACTGTCCAAAGCCGCCCCATTCGGCTTGCGGAACGTACGGGTGGTAGTCGTTGATCCAGACCGTCCCGTGACGCAGCGCTTCGGAGACCCGCTGGGCCTTCGAGGCGTCTGCCGTCCACACGGCACCGGCCAGTCCGTAGACGGTGTCGTTCGCCAGCCGGACGGCCTCTTCCTCGGTGGTGAACGTTTCCACCGTCATGACGGGGCCAAAGGATTCCTCCTGGACCACGCGCATCGAGGTCTTGCACCCGTCCAACACGGTGGGCGGGTAGAAACTGCCACGGCCCAGTTCCGGGGTGTCCGGAATGAAGCCCCCGCACAGCAGCCGCGCGCCCTCCGCAACTCCGGCCTGCACGTAGGCATGGACCTTGTCCCGGTGGGCCGTGGAGATCAGCGGGCCGGTCTGGGCCTCTTGGTCGAAGGGGCCGCCCAGCCGGATCTGGCGTGCACGGCGTACCACTTCGGCCACAAACTCCTCGTGAATGGACTCTTCGACAATGAGCCGCGCCCCGGCCGAGCAGACCTGGCCCGAGTTCAGGAAGACGGCAGTCAAGGCGTTGTCGATCGCGGCCTCCCGGTCAGCGTCGGCAAAGACCACATTCGGGTTCTTGCCTCCGAGTTCGAGGGCCACGCGCTTGACCGTCTCCGCCGCGGCCACCATGATCCGCTTGCCGGTTTCCAGCCCGCCCGTGAACGAGACCAGATCGACCCGCGGATCCGAACTGAGCACAGCCCCGACCTCCGGTCCCGTTCCCGTCACGAGGTTCGCGACGCCGTCGGGCACGCCTGCTTCCCGCAGGGTGTCCATGAGGAGGATGGACGTCGAAGGCGTCAACTCACTGGGCTTGAGGACAAAAGTGTTCCCGGCCAACAGCGCCGGTGCAACTTTCCACGAAGCCTGGAGGAGCGGATAGTTCCACGGCGTGATGAGGCCGCAGACGCCCACGGGTGCATGGACGACCCGACTGATGGCGCCAGGCCGGCCGGTATCGATCACGCGGCCCGCGTCCGTGCCTGCCACGCTGCCGTAGTAGCGGAAGCAGGCGATGACGTCGTCGATGTCGTATTCGGCTTCGACCAGGCGCTTGCCGGTGTCGAGGGCTTCGGCCGCGGCGTATGCGGCCTTGTCCCGCTGCAGCAGCCCGGCCACGCGGAGCAGGATCGCGCCGCGTTCCAGTTCCGGAGTGCGCGGCCAGAGGCCGTCGTCGAACGCCGTACGGGCGCTAGCCACCGCTGCCTCGGCATCAGCCGCCGTGCACTCTGCGACGTCGGCAACGTGCGTACCGTCCGCCGGGCAGTTGATGCTGCGGATTCCTCCGGCGGACTGCCGCCAGCCGCCGTCAACGTAGCTGCCGCGCACCGTGTGGGTCTGGGAAAGTTGTGGGCTGTTCATGCCGCTCCTTGGTTCCTTGCCGGAGTGACCTGGGGCTGGCCGTCCAGGCTTTCCAGGTTGTCCGGAACCGGGCTGCTGCCGTGCCGGTAGAACTCGGCGGCGATCGGAGCGAGGGGTTCGCGGCCCTGGATCAAGTCCGCAGCTTTCTCGGCCAGCATCATGACCGGCGCGTAGATGTTGCCGTTGGTCACGTAGGGCATTGCCGAAGCGTCAGCCACCCGCAGGCCTGAGGTGCCGTGCACCCTCATGCTGAGCGGGTCCACCACGGCCATGGGATCGGTCGCCGGACCCATCTTTGCGGTGCAGGACGGGTGCAGGGCGGTTTCGGCGTCGCGGGCTACCCAGTCGAGGATTTCCTCGTCTGTCTGGACGGACGGACCGGGTGAGAGCTCACCGCCATCGAAAGGCGCCATGGCCGACTGCTCCAGGATCTGCCGGGAAATCCGGATGGCTTCGACCCACTCGCGCCGGTCCTGCTCCGTGGAAAGGTAGTTGAATTTCATGGACGGGTGGGCGGTCGGGTCCGTGGAAGTGATCTTCAGGCTGCCGCGCGCATCGGAGTACATGGGCCCGATGTGCACTTGGTAGCCATGCTTGGCGTCGGCCTTTTGGCCGTCATAACGGACGGCAACAGGCAGGAAGTGGAACATGAGGTTGGGGTAGGCCACGTCTTCGTTGGACCGCACAAAGCCGCCGCCTTCGAAGTGGTTGGTGGCCGCTGGTCCCTTGCGCCCGAACAGCCACTGCAGGCCGATCCATGGATAGCGCCACAGGCTCAGGCTCGGCTGCATGGACACCGGCTGGGTGCAGGCGTGCTGGATGTAGACCTCCAAGTGGTCCTGCAGGTTTTCGCCGACGCCGGGCAGGTCGATTACTGGCTTGATGCCGAGGGACTTGAGGTGCGTGGAGTCCCCGACGCCGGACAACTGCAGGAGCTGCGGGGTGTTGATGGCCCCTCCGCACAGGACGACTTCCTGGGCATCCACGCTGTGCTGTTTGCCGTTGCGTCGATAGCTGACGCCCGTGGCCCTGACATCGGACGTTCCAATGCCGTCGAAGTTGATTTTCGAGACGAGGGCCCGGGTCCTGACCGTGAGGTTCGGCCGGTTGAGGTGCGGCCGCAAGTAGGCACGCGAGGCGGAGAGCCGCTGGCCCTTGTGGACATTGCGGTCGAAGGGACCGAAGCCCTCCTGCCGGTACCCGTTGACATCGTTGGTCCGTGCGAATCCGGCTTGTTGGGCCGCGCGGAAGAAGGCTTGGAAGAGGGGATTGCGCGCCGGACCGCGTTCAAGGACCAGCGGTCCGTCGTGTCCGCGCAGTTCATCGTCGGGTTCCGCGGCGAGCGCGGTCTCCATGCGGTTGAAGTAGGGGAGGCAGTGTGCGAAGTCCCAGGTCTCCATCCCGGCGTCGGCTCCCCAGCGTTCGTAGTCCAAGGGGTTGCCGCGCTGGAAGATCATCCCGTTGATGGAACTTGAGCCGCCCAGGACCTTGCCGCGGGTGTGGGCGATCCGGCGTCCGTGCATGTGCGGCTCGGGGTCGGATTGGTACCGCCAGTCGTAGAACCTGTTCCCGCTGGGGAAGGTGAGCGCCGCGGGCATCTGGATGAACAGGTCCCAGGGGTAGTCGCTGCGGCCAGCCTCCAGGACCAGGACGGTCTTGGAGGGGTCCGCGCTGAGCCTGTCTGCCAGCACCGATCCGGCGCTGCCCCCACCCACGATGACGTAGTCAAACTTTTCGTTGGCCATTAGTTGAACTCCTTTGAAGTGATCCCCATTGCTGTGTCGAGTAGCCAGGAGGGGCGTCAGCCCCGTAGCTTTTCCATGGTTGGATCCACGAGCGGATCGGCAGAGATGGTGGCCGGGATCCGCTTCCCGAAGTATTCGATCTCGACGGCGTCACCCTCGCCCGCTTCGGCGGGCAGCCAAGCGTAGGCGATGGGCTTCCGGACGGTGTAGCCGTAGGCGGCGCTTGTGACGTAGCCGGCGGGCTCTCCCTTGAAATAGACAGGTTCCTTGCCCAACACCACGGACGTGCCGTCGTCGACCGTTAGGCAACGCAAGCGGCGGTTGATGGGCAGTTCGCGGCGGGCTTTGAGGGCCTCGGCGCCGATGTATCCTTCCTTGTCCTTGCCGACGGAGAAGCCAAGGCCCGATTGGAAGGGCTCGTGCTCGGGGGTCATGTCGGTGCCCCATAGCCGGTAGCCCTTCTCGAGGCGGAGGCTGTTGAACGCACCGCGGCCGGCCGCGATGATGCCGTGCTCCTGGCCGGCCTCGAACAAAAGGTCCCAGAGCCTTTGGCCGTTTTCCGCCGTCGTATACAGCTCCCAGCCCAACTCGCCTACGTAGGACAGCCGCATCGCGGTGACAGGGATCCCGCCGATCCGGACTTTCTTGGTGCGGAAGTACTTCAATCCGTCGTTGCTGAAATCGTCGCCGCTCACCTTGGCGATGACCTCGCGGGCCAGCGGCCCCCAAAGGCCCACGCAACACGTGGAACCGGTGATGTCCCGGACCTGGACCCACTGCGTGACGTCCTCGGCGGTCTGCTTGCGGGCTTCGGTAGTGAAGTAGGCGAAGTCGATGTTGCCGTTGGCTCCGACTTGGAAGGTGGTTTCGTCGAGGCGAGCCACCGTGATGTCGCTGCGGATGCCGCCGTCGCCGTTGAGGAGCAGGCAGTAGGTCACCGCACCCGGCTTCTTGTCGACCTTCCCGGCGCTGAGGCGCTGCAAGAGGGCTTCGGCGCCCGGGCCGGAAACCTCCAGCCGCTTGAGCGGCGTCATGTCATAGAGCGCGACGGCGGTGCGCGTCTTCCACGCTTCGGCCGCGGAAATGGGGGAGTGGAACATGGCGGCCCACGGTTCGCGTTCAGGTGCGCGCCATTCTTCCGGGAGCACCTCCAGCAAGCCGCGGTTTGCCTCGAACCAGTGCGGGCGCTCCCAACCCTGGGCTTCGAGGAAGAACGCCCCGAGCTCCTTCTGCCGGGCATTGAATGGGCTCACGCGCAGTTCGCGGGGCGAGACGCGTGGCTGTAGCGGGTGCAGGACATCGTAGATCTCTACGAAGTTCTGCTGGGAGGTTTCGCTGACGTAGCTCTCCGCGGTCTGGATCTCTTCGAAGCGGGAGACTTCGCATTCGTGGAGCGGAATCCGGGATTGGCCCTCGATCAAGAGCTCGGCCACTGCCCTGGCCACGCCGGCGGAGTGCGTCACCCACACGGCCTCGGCAACGAAGAACCCCTCAACCTCCTTGGACTCGCCCACCAGGGGACCGCCGTCCGGGGTGAAGGAGAAGATGCCGTTGAAGCCATCCGCAATCCCCGCGCCGGCAAGTGCCGGAAGGAGTTCCTTGGAGTCCTCCCAACTCGGCAGGAAGTCCTCTTCGGTAAACGCCAGTCGGGACGGCATCCGGTGCTCGGACATGTCCGCCGCAGCAACCTCGGGCAGCTCCCGGAGGTCCACGGGCATGGGCTTGTGGGCGTAGGAGCCAATGCCCATCCGGTCCCCGTGCTCGCGGTAGTAGAGGTCTTTGTCCTGGTGGCGAAGGATGGGCATCCACGCGCCGTTGGCGGGATCAAGCAGCCGCGAGGCATCGTTCCGGCCCACGAGCTCCGGTACGGACGTGGTCTTGACGTATTGGTGGGCCAGCGGGAGGAGTGGCACGGACATGCCCACCATCGCGCCGATCTTGGGTCCCCAGAACCCGGCGCAGGAAACTACGATGTCTGCAGGGATCACACCGTCGGGCGTTTCGACCCCCGTGACTTTGCCGCCTGTCTGTTCAATGCCGGTGACGGGAGTGGAACCGCGGAACGTGACGCCTGCGGCGCTCGCCTTGGCGATGAGCAGGCCGACGGCGCGGGCTGCGGACGCCAGGCCGTCGGAGGGGACGTAGAGTCCGCCGAGTACTTTCTCCTGATCGAGCAGCGGGTAGTGCTTGGCGCACTCGTCCGGATCGATGAGCCGGCCTTCCACACCCCACGACGCCGCGTAGCCCAGCTTGCGCTTGAGGTCCTCCAGGCGCCCTGGCGTGGTGGCCACCTCGAGACCGCCCACCTGGTTGAAGCAGGAGACGCCGGAATCGCTGAGGGAGAGCAGCTTGTCCACGGTGTAGGACGCGAATTCGGTCATGGCCTTGGAGGCGTTGGTCTGGAACACGAGGCCGGGGGCGTGCGAGGTTGATCCACCCGCCAACTTCAACGGGCCCTGCTCGACCACGGTGATATTGGTCCAGCCGCGGGTGGACAGCTCATCCGCAAGATTGGCGCCGACGATGCCGGCTCCGATAATGACGACGCGGGGTGATGTGGACATGCGTGTTGCTCCTGAGGTAAGTCGTATGGAGGTTTGGGGCTCGCCGGAAGCTAGACGTGGCCGTCGACGGTCAACCCGGGCGGCAGATTGGGCTCGTCCTCGGATTCCTTGACCATGATCTGGCCGTCCACTACCAGGACTTCGTGGACCCTGACGGGCAGCTTGGCCGGAGGCGCATCGGCGGCTCCCGTGCGGAGATTGAACTTTGAAGCATGGAGGGGGCACTCCACCCAGCAGTCCTCCACCCAGCCGTCGGCGAGGGAAGCGTCTTGGTGCGTGCAGGTGTCGTCGAGGGCAAAGAGTTCGCCCTCTTCGGTGTGGAATACGGCAATCGGCGGAGACGTCTCGAGTCGAATCGCGTCCCCGGGAGCCAACGAGCTAAGCGGACAAGCACTGTGCATCTCACGAACCTCTTTCACCGGATTGGTCGAAAACCTGGGGGCGGTTGTTTCATGATCAACGAAGATCACAATACGCAACAGAGTGATGGACCTCACAGGGGCTTGTCAAGAGGTGGAAATTACTCCGCAGATTGCTTGACACGCGATGTGAAGGCCGTCACACTGTTTCGCATAACGAAGTTCGTTGCGTAATGCGCAATAAAATTTCGAACGGCTCAACGAGGAGGAAGCCATGGAGACATTGGCGATCGTGGGCGCATCATTGGCTGGACTTTCCGCCGCCCGCGCTGCCCGCGCGCAGGGTTTTTGTGGCCGGCTGCTCATCATTGGAGATGAGCAGCAGCGGCCCTATGACCGACCGCCCCTGTCCAAGGAGTTCCTGGCAGGAAAGATCGGCATCAAGCACTTGATGTTGGAAGCGGAAGAGGCGGGAATGGCAGATCCCCTGCAGGCTGAATGGCTGTTGGGCTCGCCTGCGAAGAGCTTTGACGCGGCCAGCAGGACCATCACCCTAGGTAACGGACGCACGGTGGTGGCTGACGGCGTCGTGATCGCCACCGGAGCTTCGGCCCGCACCCTGCCCGAACTTGCGGGCCTATCCAATGTCTTTACGCTGCGGACTCTTGAGGATGCGCAGGACCTGGCTCCGGAACTCGTTCCGGGCGGCCGCCTGCTGGTGGTTGGCGCAGGCTTCATCGGCGCGGAGGTGGCGTCAACGGCCAAGGGCCTGGGAATGGACGTGACCATTATCTGCAAGAGCCCGATCCCGCTGAGCGCTCCGATCGGTTCGGAGATGGCTGCCGTCATGGCCACGCTCCACGGGATCAATGGAGTGGAACTGATTTGTGACACGGGAATCGACTCGTATTACAGCTACGAAGGAAATGTGACCGGTGTCCGGCTCAGCGACGGACAGTACCGTTCCGCCGACGTCGTACTTCTCGGAATCGGTGCGGTCCCCAACGTCGGGTGGCTGGCCGGTTCGGGGCTGGAGCTCGACGACGGCGTCACGTGCGATTCGATGGGACGGACAAACGTCCCCGGCGTGGTTGCCGTGGGAGACTGCGCGGCCTGGTACGACGAACGCAGCGGGCAGCACCATCGCGTGGAGCATTGGAGCGGTGCCCAGGAACGTGCCGCCCTTGCCGTGACAGGGCTCTTGGATCACTCAGCCGCACCCCAACCGCTCAACCTGCCGTACTTCTGGTCGGACCAGTACGGAGTAACGCTCCAGTTCGCCGGCCATGCGCGGGACGCGGAGCGCGTCGAAATTGAGGCAGGGCAGCTCGAGGACCACAGCTTCCTGGCCGTGTACTACCGGGGCGAGGAACCAGTGGGCGTTCTAGGTGTGAACCAGCCGCGTCTGTTCACCCGTTGGCGCCGGCAACTCAACGCCCGCAATGCCCCGCCCGTCCTGGCAACCCCATAGACATTCCGAGCCTCAACCACGTTCATCACTGAATAGGAGTCAGCATGACCACTGAAGTTGTTTCCCCCAGCCTGATCCCCACTCTCCCCGGCCACACTTATGTCAGTGAAGACATCTTCCGTGCCGAGCAGGAACACATCTTCGAACAAATGTGGTTCTGCGCCGTGCGGACCGCGGACCTGGAAAAGGCCGGCTCGTTCAAAACCGTGCAGATCGGCCGTGAGAGCGTACTCATCAACCGCACCCGCAAGGGAGAGATCCGCGCGTTCTACAACATCTGCCGGCACCGCGGCGTGAAGCTGTGCATGGAGGAGTCCGGCGAGGCCAACCGCTCGTTCCAGTGCCCGTACCACGCTTGGACCTACGATCTTGAGGGAAAGCTCATCGCGGCCCCGAACCTCACCAAGATGCCGGATATCGATCGAAACGAATACGGGCTGGTCAAGGTCCACGTCCGGGAATACATGGGCTACGTTTGGGTCAGCCTCGCGGATGAGCCACCGTCGTTCGAGGAAGACGTCATGGGCGCGATCGAGGAGCGCCTCGGGGATCTGCGGGCTGTTGACGACTATGACATCGCGAACCTGAGCCTTGGCCGGCGCATCAAGTACGACGTCAAGGCCAACTGGAAGCTCATCATCGAAAACTTCATGGAGTGCTACCACTGCGCGACGATCCACCCCGAACTCACCGAAGTCCTGCCCGAGTTCGCCGACGGCCTGGCGGCGCAGTATTTTGTGGGCCACGGCGCCGAGTTCGGTGACGACATCAAGGGCTTCACGATTGACGGTTCCGAAGGCCTGGATCGGATTCCCGGCGTCGGCGACGACCAGGACCGCCGGTACTACGCAGTGACCATCAAGCCGAATGTTTTCGTCAACCTTGTTCCGGACCACGTCATCATCCACCGCATGTTCCCGTTGGCCGCCGACCACACGATCGTCGAATGCGACTGGCTGTACCTGCCCAGCGTGGTGGAATCCGGCAAGGACGTGAGCGCTTCGGTGGAGCTCTTCCACCGGGTCAACGAGCAGGACTTCGACGCCTGCGAACGCTGCCAGCCGGCCATGGGATCCAAGATCTACGCAAAGGGCGGCGTCCTGGTACCGAGCGAGCACCACATTGAGGCGTTCCACAGCTGGGTCACGAGCAAGATCGCCGACGTCCCCGCCGACAGCTAGACGGAGGAATGTCTGTCGTCGTAACGAGTAACCAGGAACCTAGGAAAAGGAACGCAAGCCAATGGTTCATAAAGTAAAAGCTGTCATCGCCAAGGAAAAGAACGCCCCCGTCACGCTGGAGACCATCCTGGTGCCGGATCCCGGTCCGGGCGAGGCGCTCGTGGACATCCTCACGTGCGGCGTCTGCCACACCGACCTGCATTACAAGCAGGGCGGTATCACCGATGATTTCCCCATCCTGCTCGGCCACGAGGCCACAGGCGTGGTCAGCGCGGTCGGCCCGAACGTCACCGACGTGGCGCCGGGGGACCGGGTGATCCTGAACTGGCGGGCCGTGTGCGGCCACTGCAGGGCGTGCGCCAAGGGGCAACCGCAGTATTGCTTCAATACGCACAATGCCACCCAGAAGATGACCCTGGAGGACGGCACGGAACTCACTCCGGCCCTGGGGATCGGCGCCTTCGCGGAGAAGACCCTCGTGGCCGCGGGGCAGTGCACCAAAGTGGACGACGACGTCGATCCGGCCGCCGTCGGGCTGCTCGGCTGCGGTGTGATGGCAGGCATCGGTGCCGCTATCAACACCGGTGAGGTCAAGCGGGGCGAGTCCGTGGCCGTGATCGGTTGCGGCGGCGTCGGCATCGCCGCCATTGCCGGGGCAAAGCTCGCCGGCGCCACGACGATCATCGCCGTGGACATCGACGCCAACAAAGTCGGGATGGCTATGTCCCTGGGAGCCACGCACGGCGTGAACTCCAGCCAGGAAGACCCCGTCGAGGCCATCCGGGCCCTGACCGGCGGCAACGGCGCGGATGTGGTGATTGACGCCGTCGGGCGCCCGGAGACCTACAAGCAAGCCTTCTACGCGCGCGACCTCGCGGGCCGCGTGGTGCTGGTGGGCGTCCCGACGCCGGACATGAAGCTTGAGCTGCCCTTGCTGGATGTCTTCGGCCGCGGTGGTTCGCTGAAGTCCTCCTGGTACGGGGACTGCCTGCCTTCCCGCGACTTCCCGATGCTGGTGGCGCACTACAAGCAGGGCAACCTTGACCTCGACGCGTTCGTGTCCGAACGGATCACCATCGACCAGGTGGAAGAGGCGTTCGCCAAGATGCACGAGGGCAAAGTGCTCCGTTCGGTGGTGGAAATCGGATGACTGTCGCCATTGAAAACCTCGTCACCTCGGGCACGTTTTCGCTCGACGGCGGCACGTGGGACGTGGACAACAACGTCTGGATTGTCGGCAACGACGACGAATGCGTGATCATCGATTCGCCGCACGACGCAACGGCGATCATCAATCAGGTCCGCGGGCGGAAGGTGCGCGCCATCCTCCTCACCCATGCGCACAACGATCACATCGGAGCAGCGCTCGACGTCGCGAAGGCCGTGAACGCCCCGATCCACCTGCACCCCGCAGACATGGTCCTGTGGGAGCAGGTGTACCCGGACGCCCGGCCGGACCGCTACATTTCAGACGGCGACATCTTCGAAGTGGCGGGCACGGCCCTGCACGCCATCCACACGCCGGGCCACTCACCGGGTTCCACGTGCTTCTACCTGGAAAGCGAAGGCACGGTGTTCACTGGCGACACCCTCTTCAACGGCGGCCCGGGAGCAACCGGAAGGTCGCACAGCGATCACCCGACGATCCTGGCCTCGATCCGGGAATGCCTCCTGACGCTTCCGCTGGAAACCGTGGTCCGGACCGGCCACGGCGACAACACCACCATCAAAGCCGAGGCGGAAAACCTCGCCCAGGCAGCGCTGGATCGTCAGGCCGACGGTGCTTAGGCGCCGCTGGCTGCTGTGTAACCCATCTTGACGCTGATTGAATACCCGGCTTGCTTGAGCGCATCGAGGAGGCCGGGTATTTTTTCCGGCTCGAAACGGAAGGCCGGTCCGGAAAGGCTGATGGCTCCGATCACCGTGCCGCTGTGGTTGCGGATCGGAACGGCGACGGCGTTGAGTCCGCGCTCGAGTTCTTCATACGTGGCGGCGTACCCGGCCTCTGAAATGACCGGCATTTGCTGTTCCAGCTCGTCGCGGTCGGTGATGGTCTGCGGCGTGTATCGTGCCTGACCGGATTCCCTGAGAACGCGGTCACGCGTCGCAGGCGGCAGCGCGGCAAGCATGACCTTGCCGCTGGACGTGGCGTGGAGCGGGGTGAGCCCGCCGATCCAGTCCTGCGTGCCAAGCGTGTTGGGGCCAATGGCCTGGTCCACATTGACCGCGAAATTTGACCTCAGCACGGCCAGGTTGGCGGTCTCGGCGAACTTCTCCGCCAGGGCTTCGAGATCTTCCCGGGCCTCCTTTACCAAGCTGAGGCGGGCCGGAATAGCGCTGGCCAGGCGCAGGATGTTGAATCCGAGTTGGTATTTTCCGCGCTCGTGGTTCTGCTGAACCATGCCACGGGCGTCCAGGGCGCTCAGCAGTCGCGATGCCGTTGACTTGTGGACGCCCATTTCCTCAGCGATCTCACTCACGCCGGCATCGCCGTTGCGGGCGATGATTTCGAGCACGGTGATGGCCCGGTCCACGGACTGCACACCCGCGTGGTGCGCGCCGGCCGGATCGGAATCGGGGTCGTTGGCAAGGCTTGCATCAGCGTCCATGTGGTTCATCGTCTCAAACGCGGTCAAATGCGCGGCCTCTCTGCGCTGCGTGTCCTGGGATGCTGCCGTCTATCGGGAATTGCATGGCTATATGATCGGGCGGTATGGCACTTCGACTTGTTCAGGTGAATTTCAAGGCCCGTGATGACGCGTCTCTCGGCCGGTTTTGGGCGGAGGCGCTCGGCTGGGATATTTCCAGCGAGGGGCCCGGTGTGACCAATGTTGAACCTGTGGGATTCGCCTGGCCGGACCCCGCGGCCGTTTGCGTCGATGTGGTCACGGTCCCGGACCCGGAGACGGTGAGGTACCGCGAGCACCTGGATCTCGCCACCGCCTCTGCGGCCGATCAGGCGGAGCTGGTGGCGCGCTTGGTGAAGCTCGGCGCGACGCCCGCCGACATTGGCCAGGGTGATGTGCCGTGGACGGTCCTGGCCGACCCGGAGGGCAACCTGTTCTGCGTGCTGGAGCCTCGGCCGATCTATCGGGACACTGGGCCGATCGCCGCGGTGGTGGTCAACTGTGCGGATCCACGGGCCATGGCCCGGTTCTGGAGCGGGGCGACTGACTGGACCCTGCACGAAGTGACCGACGATTTTGCGAGCCTGCGTTCAGCCAAAGGTGTCGGGCCCTATCTCGAGTTCGTTCGCACGCCCGACGCGAATGCCGTGTGCGGCCGGGCCCATCTCGACCTGAGGCCGTACCCCGGCGACGATCAAGCCGCGGAGGTGGCCCGGCTGCGGGCCCTGGGCGCCACAGACGCCGACGTCGGCCAGGGCGATGTGCCATGGGTGTGCCTCGCCGACACGGAGGGCAACGAGTTCTGCGTCCTCACCCCCGGCTGACGCAGCCTATGTTTGAAGTTGTTTTTGGTTTGGCTTTGGCGAGGATTTCCTCGGGTGTCTTGATCACCCGCACACTTAGGGTTCGATGTGCTTCTCCTCAATACCACTCAAATATGGGCGATTCGCTACTCATTTTGATTCGGAAGACCACTCTGTGCCGTTTTCCCTTGTTAGCGTTTGCGATGAAGGCCCCCGTCGCGCTCTAAATCTTTCACGTCGAAGCAGGATAATGAGGGCGCGGCTCTGATTTCGGCCGCCAAGGAAGAGCGCGACATCGCCGGCCGCCATCCAGGAGCGCCTGCGTGGGATGGTGACCTTGCCGGGTTGAGCCCGGCCGGCCTGGAAGCGCACGACAAGGGATTGCAGGCTCACATCGCAAACCTGACGGTGCTCTATCAAGTGCTCGATGGTTGGCGGGTGCGGACGTCGCAGGAGCGCAGCGTTGAAGGTTTCGAGAAGTGGGTGGCACGCCTTGCAGTCGTCCGGAACGAACGCCACCGGTCGAGTATCTGGGCAGCCACAACCCGTTCCCTGACGAGACCGCCGTTGAAGTTTTGCGGGGCGATGGGTCCACCTGGGAGCAGGCTGTCATCGTTGAACGCGTCGGTGTGGACGAGTGGACCGTGGAGTACGAGGACGGCGAGAAAGCATGGCGCGACCATCACGAGCTACGGCCGACGGCCGCCAACTAACGGCAAGCTCCACGTGTCCCATGGGATTCGTTCACGCCTCCGTTGGCCAGGTGTGTGTCAGCTCAGACGATCGCTCACTTTGAGGAGATACACAATGAGCGACCCCATCCTTGCGAAAAGGTAGTCATATGCTTCCGGGGGCAATGTGTGTGTGCCGGTTTCATGATGACGGATCATGAAGTCGTTGCCCACATCGGTGAGTGCGAGCATTTCATTGCTTGTCACCTCGCGGAACGCCTCATTATTGATGTTGCCCAGCAGGACGTTGGCACTCTGCTTTTTGTTGCCTTGCACGTCAATTGTCTTCAGACGCGTGAAGCCATCCCACAGTTTATCTAGCGCCAGACCTCGCTCCTTCTCTTTCCGCGAGAGGAAGAGTTCTTTGGCGTGCAGCAGCCCGTCCAGTTCGGCGTCGCCACTTGCTGGCCTCAGCTGTTCGAGGACCTGCTGGACGGCAGGGGTTCCTGTTCTGATGATTTGTAGCTGGCGGGACAGCTCATACATCGTCCCTCCACGGTGAAGGATGTTGTTCACTTCCTAGTCTGGACGACGCAGATTCGCTCTCCCGGGAGGCCAGGGAGCCTGCACCGTCCGACCTTGAAGCAGCACGGGCCTGGGCCATGGCGAACGATCCCGAGTACGCGGCCAGCGTGGCGTCCGAGAAGGATCGTCTGGACCGTGAGCTTGTGGAGCGGTGGAAGGACTCCGGGGATCCCGACAAGGCCGCGCGGGCTGCCGACGTCCGGCAGGACGCCAAGCAGCGCGAGGCAGCCGGGGACAAGGCGGCAGCCAGGGCCGGTGCCGCCTACGACCGGGCCGCCCAGCTGGAGGCCGACGCCGCACGGATGCGCGCTGCAGGCGCCCCCGAGAAGGCGGTGGCGGCCAAGCAGTTCGGGGAGGCCCAGCAGAAATTTCCCATCTCCCACGCCGCGGCCGGCGGCGGGAAGGCTGTCGGCAAGGTCAAGGTAAACGCCGTTCAGCAGTCCCGCGCCCAGGGCAAGCACATCACCCAGGGCCGGTAAGTAAATTCGCTTCGGCCACCGGCATGAAGCGGCAGTCCGCACATCAGCGCCGGCGCAACCCGGCATTGTAGATCCGGACGCAGGAAGGCCCGGCACCAGAGGGTGCCGGGCCTTCGCCGTGCGGAGATCTCGGTCAGGCTATGCCAAGGAAGACCAGTAGTGCCCGCTCGACCGCGACCAGTTCCGTTGCCGTCAGGTGCCCCACCCGCTTGTGTGCGTTGGCCAGGGGCACGGTGGTCAGTTTGTCGATCATGAGCTGGCTTTTCTGGGTCAGGCCGGTCCGCTCGGACGGCTCCACCGGGATCCGCAGCAGCGGTGCATCTTTCAGAGTGTAGGTCAGGGGGATTACCGTCACGGAGCCCACGTCATCGAACCGGTCATCCTGGATGACCAGCGCCGGGCGGGGTTTGGAGGCGTATCCGCCGCCGGCCACCGTCCAGATCTCGCCCCTCACTCCTCATCCCAGGACACGGAAACCGCGTCGATCCACTCGTGAATGTCCTCGTGCCGGTCGGAGTCCGCCACAATGGCGCTCTGCCGCTTCGCCTCCTCCGCGAAGGACTTGGAGCGGGTGTCCGGGACCCACACCTGAATCGGCCGGAAGCCTGCCTCGCGCATCCGGCGCCTGTGCTCACTGACTCGATCCTTCACACTCATACCCCCATTGTTTCATGTAACACGCGTGGGTGGTAGAGCGAGATTCGGACGGCGGGACTCGTAGGGTTCCGACAGGCGAATATTTTCTGCTGGCGGCGCTGCGCTGGGTGCGATCGTAGGTTGCGTCGTCGGAGCGATAGCTACGGATGGACTCGGGTGCGTATCCGTCGCGGGCACCGGTATAATTGTCGGGTCAATCGCTGGTGCAGCTATCGGTGTGGGATGGGCAATCGGTGAATGGATCAATTCATGAATAATCAAGGTCTTCGAATGCCAGCGGTATTTGCACTTGTTGCCGCAGTAATCTTGGGGTTCGTGATGGCATCAGCTCACCTAAATATAATAGTTGGCTTGATCATTTCAGGATTGTTCCTCATGGGATTTCTGCCGTCATACCTGGTCCTTTATTTTCAACATCGCAAACGCTCGGGCAAATAGACTCGTGGCGGTGTTGTTAGGTGTAGCCGGCCGGTATTTCCCCCAAGTGGTCGGACATCTCCTGCGCGACGCCCCCGGGAGGCGCCAACACCTACTCCTACGACGGCAACGGCAACACCATCGTCTCCGGGCCTACCACTCAGGCCTACAACGTGTTCAACCAGTTCACCTCCAAAGTCAACGGAGGAACCACTACGACCTTCACCTACGCCGGCCCGCGGAACGACATCCGGCTGACCGCAGGGGGCACCTCGTTCCTCAACGGCACCCTGGGTATCACCCAGCAAAGCAGCGGCGGGGCAACCACCTCGTTCATCCGTGACCCGGGCGGTAACCTCATCAGCATGCGCACCAGTTCAGGGGCGAGTTTCTCCTACAAGGCCGCGTCACTCCCGAGTTATTGCCAAGACCAGCGCCCTGGCTTCCCACACCCCTCATGCGCCGGTTCCCAGGAACGAACTCGACCGGCCGGAAAGCCAGGGACGGGCCAACGGCGGTCTCCGCGACTTCTTTGAAGCCAGCGCCTATAGCCTTCAGCCCGCTTGCGATCTGTGCACGCATCAGCGGGTTCCCTCGGTGAGCTGTGACCTTCTGGCCCGGCGGGTGATTTCCCACGAACGGTCTGCAGGCCTTTGGAGACTGCGGTAGAAGATCTGCTCTCCGGGTTCGTTCGACACAGCTACGTCATTCGGGTAGAAGATCCGCAGCGTGCTGAGGGCGACTCCGGGACCCGGCACCTGGAATCCCTGCTTCCGGTAGAAGTCTCCTAGGTCCTCCGTCGCGGTGTACTGCCCGTAGAGCAGGTCACGGCCACTTCTGGTGTAGGCCTCAACCACTCGCTGGAGCAGAGCCCGGGCAACTCCACGGCCGCGGTAATCGGGCCGCACCGCGATCCCGTGCAGCTTCGTCAGGAACATGAACCCAGCAAGCACCGCCCGGATCTCGGCGTCGGGAGCGTTCTGCATGGCTGTCTCCATGATGTGTTCGGCCGGGCCGGCGTGGACACAGCCCACGACCTCGCCGGAACCATTTTCAGCGACCAGAAGCATTAAGAACTCGGTGTATCTGTTCTTTCGATTACCGAAAAGGAACATCGATGAGGCCTTCGTGAGGCGGGTCGTCGACCACGCCCATGACAGTTTCACGATTGGGACCAAATGAATATCAAAAGGATCCTGGCCTGTCTGGCCATGGCTGCGCTCCTAGCCGCTTCAAAAGTGATACGCGCCATGGCTGACGTCGATGCCAACGCGGGAGACGCTCAGGCGAGAGTGGAAAACGCACCCAAGGAAGCTGCGAAGGCCGAGGCCGTGGCTCGCAAGGTCTTTGAGTCCGACGATCCCCCTGCTCAGCTTGGCACTCTGGCTTCCGGCGGCTGGAACACTTCGTCCTGGGTGATAGGAACGAATGCCTTCGGAGGGTGGCTTTACAAGCTGACCGTTAGTGGCGGATGGTGTGGCAACGGTTCGTCAGCAACACGTTCCTGGTTCAACAGCACGTGGGGTGAGACGTTTGCAATCGGATGGCGCGACAATGGCCAGGTCTCCAGCCACGCAATCATCTCGGGCGGCTCGGGAGATGACCAATCATGCAGCCCTTGGTAAGGAAGCGCTCAGGTGTTGCGCTCTCCAGATTTTTCCTGCTGGGAGCGGCCATCTTGTTGATTTTGCCGCTCTATCCGTTCACGGCTATCTCTGCTGTCCTGTCAGGATCTGCCCTCTTTCTTGCAGCCAGAGAAACGCCGAGCCGGAACCGCACCGTCACCATCGCCGCGGCCGTTGTGCTGCTCGGAATGGTCATCCTCTTGACGCTCCTGAGCCTGCAGACAGGAACACTTGGCCCCCACAGCGGCGAGGTCTCAAAAGTGTAGCTCCCGCTGTTCATCGCTCTCAGGCGCGCACGACGGCGACACGCCCCGGAAAGGACACGCCGTCGTTGTTAATTCCTTCGATCCGGCTGATGCGTCGATGGCCAAAAGCCGTTCCTTCTTGGGCGCCGTCGTGCCACACTTGATGCACTATCGAGTGACTGGGGGGATCCGGGTCAGGAGATTGGTATGTGTGTTCTGATGCACCCCCGCACTTCGGGCCGCCGACAGGTGGTGAGCGAACCATGATTATCGGTTGGGCTTACTTCATGGCGGGAGTAATGACAGTTGATGGGCTCTTGCTGGGATTGCTGCTGCTGAACGTGAAGTGGCCCAAACACTGGAAGAGAAACGGGTAGGAGCCCCGTCCCTGCCGAGGCTAGAGCACCTTGCGGATCGACTCTTCGAAACTCACCACGTGGTGCAGGGCGAGCGCAGACGCGCGGTCCGCATCGCCGTCGGCGATTGCAGTGAGCAGTTCTGCATGCTCTGCGACGTGGCCCGTCACTGAAGGCATCTTGTCCAGCATGTGGCACCAGATGCGGGTTGCCAGGTTGTCGTAGCGGATCAGCACGTCCTCAAGGTGCGGATTGGCCGCTGCCCTGTAGATGAGCCGGTGGACCTGGATGTCGTAGCGCATGAGTTCCTGCTGGCCGGCGTCGTGTGCCTCCAGGGCGCTGATGGCTGCGGCGACCTCGCGCAGCTCTTCCCTCAGCTTCGGGCTGGCCATGCGGGCAGCCCGCCGTGACGCCAAAGGCTCAAGCAGCTCCCGGATTTCGGAGACGTTCGCGAGTTGGGTGATGTCGACGCCGGTGGCGAAGGTTCCCCGGCGGGGATACGACACCACAAGGTGGTCGCTTTCCAGCCGCTTGATGGCCTCGCGCACGGGTGTCCGCCCGATGCCGAGTTCCGCGGCGATCTGCCCGTCGTTGATGGGGTCTCCGGGTTTGATGTCCAGCATGATGAGCCGGTCGCGTAGGAGCAGGTAGGCGTTTTCCGCCAAGGACGTTCCCTGCGTGCCCGTGTCCGGTGCTTCCAGTGCAGTGCTCATGTGCCTCTCCCGTTTGCCACAATTCCAAGTCTGGCGGATCGGTTGCCGCCGGGCTGTTGACGGCTGTGTGATCTTCAACATACTATGGCAATAGTTCTAATATATCAGTTGCTGATTAGTCAGTAAATATAAGTATCTCAAAAGGAGACCACGATGGTTGAACCGCTGATCCGCTCGCTCGCCCAGGCGGACCCGGAGGTTGAACAGGCGATCGCCCAGGAACTCATCCGCCAGCAGTCCACGCTGGAAATGATCGCCTCCGAAAACTTCGCCCCTGCAGCCGTCATGCAGGCACAGGGCTCGGTCCTGACCAACAAGTACGCGGAAGGCTACCCGGGCAAGCGCTACTACGGTGGCTGCGAGCATGTCGACGTCATCGAGCAGCTGGCCATCGATCGCGTCAAGGCCCTCTTCGGCGCGGAAGCCGCAAATGTCCAGCCGCACTCCGGCGCCCAGGCCAACGCCGCGGCCATGTTCGCGCTCCTCGAGCCGGGGGACACCATCATGGGCCTCGACCTGGCACACGGTGGCCACCTGACCCACGGCATGCGGATCAACTTCTCCGGCAAGCTGTACAACGTAATCCCTTACCACGTCAGCGAATCCGACCTCCGGGTGGATATGGCAGAAGTGGAAGCCCTCGCCCTGGAACACCGCCCGAAGCTGATTGTTGCCGGCTGGTCCGCCTACTCGCGCCACCTGGATTTCGCCGAATTCCGCCGCATCGCCGACCTCGTGGGCGCCTACCTCATGGTGGACATGGCCCACTTCGCCGGCCTCGTCGCAGCGGGACTGCACCCCAACCCGGTGCCGTATGCCGACGTCGTGACCACCACAACCCACAAGACACTCGGCGGCCCGCGCGGCGGGGTCATCCTGTCGAAGGAACAATACGCACGCAAGATCAACAGCGCGGTTTTCCCCGGCCAGCAAGGCGGCCCGCTGGAGCACGTGATCGCGGCCAAGGCTGTGGCCTTCAAGATGGCGGCAGAGCCTGAATTCCAGGAACGCCAAGCACGGGTGCTGGAAGGCGCCAAGCTCCTGGCCGAACGATTCCTGAAGGACGACGTGGCCGCAGCAGGGATCTCGGTGGTCAACGGAGGCACCGACGTCCACTTGGTCCTCGTCGACCTGCGCCACTCGGAACTGGACGGCCAGCAGGCCGAGGACACCTTGCACCGCATCGGCATCACCGTGAACCGCAACGCCGTCCCGTTCGACCCCCGGCCGCCGATGGTTTCCTCCGGACTCCGCATCGGCACCCCGGCGCTCGCCGCCCGCGGCTTCGGTGCCAAGGAATTCGCGGAGGTCGCGGACATCATCGCGACGGCGTTGATCGCCGCAGCAAGCAGCGGCACCTTGGGCGACCAGGCCGCCGTCGAACTCCGTGCGCGGGTTACCGCACTCGCCGAGCAATTTCCGCTTTACCCGCATCTTTCCCAAAGCGGTAGCGACAACGACGCCGCTGCCACCGAACTTGAGGCAGAAATGATTGGAGCAGCCCAGTGAGCGCAGACCAACTCCCCGAACACCCGGATTTCCTGTGGCGTAACCCGGAGCCCAAAGCTTCCTACGATGCCGTGATCGTGGGTGGTGGCGGCCACGGCCTGGCCACCGCGTACTTCCTGGCCAAGAACCACGGCATGACCAACATCGCCGTCCTGGAAAAGGGCTGGCTGGCCGGCGGCAACATGGCGCGCAATACCACCATCATCCGTTCCAACTACCTGTGGGACGAGAGCGCTGCCATCTACGAGCACGCCCTGAAGCTCTGGGAGATCCTGCCCGAGGAACTTGAATACGACTTCCTCTTCAGCCAGCGCGGCGTCATGAACCTCGCCCACACCCTCGGCGACGTCCGCGAAAGCATCCGCCGCGTCGGAGCGAACAAGCTCAACGGGGTCGACGCCGAATGGCTGGACCCGCAGCAAGTCAAGGAACTCTGCCCCATCCTGAACATCAGCGACAACATCCGCTACCCGGTCATGGGCGCCACCTACCAGCCCCGCGCAGGCATCGCGAAGCACGACCACGTCGCCTGGGCCTTCGCCCGCAAATGCGATGAACTCGGCGTGGACATCATCCAGAACTGCGAAGTGACGGGCTTCCTCAAGGACGGCAACCGCGTGGTGGGCGTCCAGACCAACCAGGGAACCATCCGCACCGAAAAGGTTGGCCTCGCCGCCGCCGGCCACAGCTCCGTCCTCGCCGAAATGGCCGGCTTCCGCCTCCCGATCCAGTCCCACCCCCTCCAGGCGTTGGTGTCGGAGCTGCATGAACCCGTCCACCCCACGGTGGTCATGTCCAACCACGTGCATGTCTACGTTTCCCAAGCACACAAGGGCGAACTGGTCATGGGCGCGGGCGTCGACTCCTACAACGGCTATGGCCAGCGCGGCTCCTTCCACGTGATCGAGCACCAGATGGCTGCCGCCGTGGAACTCTTCCCGATCTTCGCCCGGGCCCACGTGCTCCGGACGTGGGGCGGAATCGTGGACACCACTATGGACGCCTCGCCGATCGTCGGTACCACCCCGGTGGAGAACATGTTCGTCAACTGCGGTTGGGGAACCGGTGGCTTCAAGGGCACGCCGGCTGCCGGCCTGACCTTCGCACACACCATCGCCACGGGTACGCCGCACGAGCTCAACAAGCCGTTTTCGCTGGAACGCTTCGAGACCGGTGCCCTGATCGACGAACACGGCGCCGCCGCCGTCGCCCACTAGCCGCAGCCCTTTAGGAGACCAACCATGCTGCTCATCAGCTGCCCCAATTGCGGGCCACGAGACGAAACAGAATTCCACTACGGCGGCCAGGCCCACGTGGCCTATCCGGAAAACCCGGACGCGCTGACCGACCGCCAGTGGGCCGAGTACTTGTTCTACCGCGACAACACGAAAGGCGCCTTCGCCGAACGCTGGGTGCACAGCACGGGTTGCCGCCAATGGTTCAACATGCTCCGTGACACCGTCAGCTACGACATCCAGGCCATCTACAAAATGGGCCAACCGCGACCTGACATGGAACGCGCCGATGTGAACACCTCAGCAGCCACCACCCCGGAAGGAGCAACCAAGTGACCCCGCAGAACGCCCGCCTCGCCACCGGCGGCCGCATCGACCGCAGCATCTCATGGCGGTTCACTGTGGACGGCCAGGAATTCACCGGCCATCCCGGCGACACTGTGGCTTCCGCACTGCTGGCCAACGGCCGCATCAACGCAGGCAACTCGCTCTATGAGGATCGGCCCCGCGGCATCATGTCTGCCGGCGTGGAAGAATCCAACGCCCTGGTCAAGGTGGCTGCCCGCTTCCCCGGGCATGTCGCCGAGTCGATGCTTCCGGCAACCACCGTGTCCCTCGTGGACGGGCTCAACGTTGAGTTCCTGAACGGCCTCGGCAAGCTCGATCCCAACGAGGACCGCGCCGAGTACGACAAGAAATACGTCCACACCGACGTCCTGGTGGTTGGCGGCGGCGTTTCCGGCCTCGCGGCTGCCCGCGAAGCGGTCCGCACCGGCGCACGGGTCATCCTGATCGATGACCAGCCCGAACTCGGCGGCTCGCTTCTGTCCAGCTCCACTGCCCCGGAACTCGCCGAGGTGATCGAAGGCAAGCCGGCCCTGGAATGGATCGCCGACGTCGAGGCGGAGCTCGTTTCCGCGGCGGAATACACCGTCCTCAACCGCACCACCGCGTTCGGCTCCTACGACGCGAACTATGTGATCGCGGCACAGAACCGTACGGACCACCTCGGCAGCCCGGCCGCCGACGGCGTCTCCCGCCAGCGTATTTGGCACATCCGTGCCAAGCAGGTGGTCCTGGCCCCCGGCGCCCACGAGCGTCCGCTCGTCTTCGAGAACAACGACCGGCCCGGCATCATGCTGGCCTCGGCGGTCCGCAGCTACCTCAACCGCTACGCAGTCGCCGCCGGGCGCCGGGTCGTCATCGGCACCACCAACGATTCGGCCTACTTGCTGGCCGCGGATCTGCTGGCCGCTGGTGTCAAGGTCGCCGCCGTCGTTGACGCCCGCCCGAAGCTCAGCGACAAAGCTGCCTCCGCCGTCGAAAGCGGCATCCGCGTCCTCGTCGGCAGCGCCGTCGCCGATACCTCCGGCGCGGGGGAGAACGGCCGGATCGACGGCGTCACCATCCGCAGCCTCAACGACGACGGCGAAGTCACCTCCGGCGTCGAACGGATCGCTTGTGATCTGCTGGCGGTCTCCGGTGGCTGGAGCCCCGTGGTCCACCTCCACAGCCAGCGCCAAGGGAAGTTGCGTTGGGACGATGACCTGGCCGGCTTCGTGCCGAGCTCCGTGGTCAGGGACCAGCAGGTTGTCGGCTCCGGCCGCGGCAGCTACGAACTGGCAGACTGCCTCGGCGAAGGCGTATCAGCCGGTGCCGCGGCAGCCATAGCCGCGGGATTCAACACCGAGACGGTTCCCACACCGGTCTCCGAGCCGAAAGCCTCCGCCCCCACCCGCCAGTTGTGGCTCGTGCCGGGCCAGAGCGGAAACGCGGGGGAGTGGCACCACCACTTCGTCGACTTCCAGCGCGACCAGTCCGTGGCCGACGTGCTCCGTTCCACAGGGGCCGGCATGCGCTCGGTGGAACACATCAAGCGGTACACCTCCATCAGCACCGCCAACGACCAAGGCAAGACGTCCGGCGTCAACGCCATCGGCGTGATCGCGGCGGCCCTCAAGCAGGCTGGCGAGGCCTCCGCCGGAGGCAGTCGCAGTATCGGTGACATCGGAACCACGACGTACCGTGCCCCGTTCACGCCGGTGGCCTTCGCGGCATTGGCCGGACGTCAGCGCGGCGAGCTGTTCGATCCCGCCCGCGTGACCTCCATCCACCCTTGGCATGTTGCCCAGGGAGCGCTCTTCGAGGACGTCGGCCAGTGGAAGCGTCCGTGGTACTACCCGCAAGCGGGCGAGGACATGGACGCCGCGGTGCTCCGTGAATGCGCCGCAGTCCGCGAGTCGGTGGGCTTCATGGACGCCACCACGCTCGGCAAGATCGAGATCCGTGGCAAGGACGCCGGTGAGTTCCTGAACCGCATTTACACCAACGCGTTCAAGAAGCTTGCCCCCGGCTCGGCCCGCTACGGCGTCATGTGCACCCCGGACGGCATGATCTTCGACGATGGCGTGACCTTGCGCCTCGACGAGGGCCGCTTCTTCATGACCACCACTACCGGCGGCGCCGCCAAGGTCCTTGACTGGCTCGAGGAATGGCACCAGACCGAGTGGCCGCAACTCGACGTCGTGTGCACTTCGGTGACCGAACAGTGGACCACGATTGCCGTCGTCGGGCCCAAATCCCGCGCCGTGATCGCCAAAGTCGCCCCGCAGTTGGCGGCCGACGGAGGGCTCGACGCCGAAGCATTCCCGTTCATGACGTTCCGCGAAACCACGCTGGCCTCCGGAGTCCAGGCACGGGTTTGCCGCATTTCGTTCTCCGGTGAGCTTGCCTACGAAATCAATGTTCCGTCCTGGTACGGGCTCAACACCTGGGAAGCCGTTGCTGCCGCAGGTGCCGAGTTCAACATCACCCCCTACGGTACGGAGACCATGCACGTGCTGCGTGCCGAGAAGGGCTACCCGATCGTCGGGCAGGACACGGACGGCACCGTCACCCCGCAGGACGCAGGGATGGAGTGGATCGTTTCCAAGGCCAAGGACTTCATCGGTAAGCGTTCATACAGCCGCGAAGACGCAGTCCGCACGGACCGCAAGCACTTGGTCAGCGTCCTCCCGGCGGATGGTTCGTTCCGTCTCCCGGAAGGCACCCAGCTCGTGGAAAAGGGAATTCCGGTCAACCCGGCATACGGTCCCGTGCCGATGCAGGGCTTCGTGACCTCGAGCTACCACAGTGCCGCCTTGGGCCGGTCCTTCGGCCTGGCACTGATCACCAACGGCCGCAACCGCATCGGCGAGACCCTGGTGGCCTCCGTCGGCGACCAGTTGCTGGACGTCGTTGTGGGAGAAACCGTACTTTTCGACGCTGAAGGGACCCGTAAAGATGGCTGAAACAGCAACACCCGCAAACCCCGAGACGCTCCGTGCGGCACGCCGCAGCCCGGCGTCGCACCTCGCGCCGACCTTCGAGTCCGGTTCCGTGGCCGGAACCGTGGCGCTGAAGGAAATCCCGTTCCAGACCATGGTGGGGATCCGGGTTGACAGGAATTCCGACGCCGGAGCCCGCCTCGCGTCCGTGACCGGCGGCCTGCCGGTCGCCTGCGGCGAGATCAGCGGGGATGAGAGGGCAACCACCCTCTGGCTTGGGCCGGACGAATTCTTGGTGGTCGCACCGGAATCGGCCCACGATTCCCTGGGCGGAGACCTTGTCCGCGCCCTGGTGGAGGCCCTGGGCGACGACCCGGGCCAAGTGGTGGACTTGTCCGCCAACCGCACCACCTTCGAACTGTCCGGGATCCGTGCCCGGGACGTCCTTGAAAAGGGGTGCTCGTTGGACTTGCACCCCCGCGCCTTCCGCGCCGGAACAGCCTTGGCCACGGAAATCGGCAACATCCCCGCCATGCTGTTCAAGACCGGCGAGGACAGTTTCCGGATCTTTCCACGGGCTTCGTTCGCCGACTTCCTGGGCCGCTGGCTGCTTGACGGCATGAGGGAATACGCCTCTCCTGAGGTCCCCTGATGGCACTGAGCGTTCTTGACCTGTTTTCCATTGGCATCGGGCCGTCGTCGTCGCACACGGTCGGCCCGATGCGGGCGGCAAAGCAGTTCACCGACGGCCTGGAATCCTCCGGGCAACTCGCGGCAACGGTGCGCGTCCAGGCAGAGCTCTTCGGCTCGCTGGGCGCCACCGGCCGCGGCCACGGCTCGGACAAAGCCGTGGTGCTGGGACTGCAGGGCCAATCGCCGGAAACGGTGGACACGTCCACTGCCGACGACCAGGTTGCCGCGGCCGCGCTTGACGCCGAATTGCGGATAGCCGGACATCACCGCGTGGACTTCAACTGGGACGAAGACGTGCTCCTGCACCGACGCAAATCCCTGCCTGCCCACCCCAACGGCATGACTTTCCGCGCCCTCAACCACGCAGGCACAGTGCTCAGCGAACGAAGCTACTATTCGATCGGCGGTGGCTTTGTGGTGGACGGCGATGCGTCCGGAAGCGACAAAGTAGTGGCCGACAGCACCGTGCTGCCTTATCCGTTCACTACGGCGGACGAGCTCCTGGCGATCTGCGCACGGGAGGACATGTCCATTTCCGATGTCATGCTCGCCAATGAGCTCGTGTGGCGCAGCGAGGCAGAGCTTCGCGGGCGGCTGCTACAGATCTGGGCAGTCATGCGCGAATGCGTGGACAATGGCTGCTCCGCGGAAGGAATCCTGCCGGGAGGCTTGAACGTGAGGCGACGGGCGCCGTCGTTGTTCAAGACGCTCAGGGACACCGACGCCGGACTGCAGGGCTCAAGCTCGGCAGACCCGCTGCTCGCCATGGAATGGGTGAACCTGTTCGCGCTGGCCGTGAACGAGGAAAACGCGGCCGGCGGTCGCATCGTCACTGCACCCACCAACGGAGCGGCCGGTATTGTCCCGGCTGTCCTGCACTATTACACGAAGTTCGTGGCGGGATCCGACGACGACGGCGTGGTCCGCTTCCTGCTCGCGGCGGCCGCCGTCGGGATCCTGTTCAAGATCAACGCGTCCATTTCCGGCGCCGAGGTCGGCTGCCAAGGTGAAGTGGGTTCCGCCTGTTCCATGGCCGCCGCGGGCCTGTGCGAGGTCCTCGGTGGCACTCCCGAGCAAGTGGAGAACGCCGCGGAAGTGGGTATCGAACACAATCTTGGCCTCACATGCGATCCCGTAGGCGGGTTGGTGCAGATTCCGTGCATCGAACGCAACGCGATCGCCAGCGTGAAGGCCATCAATGCCGCCCGCCTTGCCCTGCATGGCGACGGCAGCCACAAAGTGTCCCTTGATAAAGCCATCAAAACCATGCGAGAGACAGGAGCGGACATGAAAAGCAAGTACAAGGAGACCTCCCGCGGAGGCCTCGCCGTCAACGTAGTGGAGTGCTAGCCATGACTGTCACACAGAACGAACCCGCATCGCGACGTGGAGCGGCACTGCCGGTTACCACCGTTGAGCATGTCCTGACGCTCGACTGCCCGGAGACCCGGGGGATCGTGCACGCCGTTTCCGGATTCCTCCTGGAACACGGCTGCGACATCATAGACAACAAGCAATTCGATTCCCAACTGGACGGCCACTTCTTCATGCGGATCCACTTCGCATCGGAAGGTGACGAATCGACCATCGACTCGCTGCGTGATGCCTTCGCGCCTGTTGCCGAAAAGTTCGGCATGCGCTGGCAGCTGCAACGCCATGGTGCCAAGCGGCGGGTGCTGATCATGGTCTCGAAGTTCGAGCATTGCCTCAACGACCTCCTGTTCCGGGCCCGCATCGGGGAACTGCCAGTCGAGATTGTCGGGGTAGTCTCCAACCACCCGGACCACAGGCGGACAGTCGAATGGCATGGCATTCCGTTCTTCCACGTGCCCGTCACCCCGGACACCAAGGCGGCGGCCGAAGGACAACTTCTTGACCTCATCGATCGCCTGGACGTCGAGCTGGTGGTCCTGGCCCGCTACATGCAGGTCCTCAGCGACGATCTCGCGCGGAAACTGGACGGCCGCGCCATCAACATCCACCATTCGTTCCTTCCCAGCTTCAAAGGTGCCAAGCCGTACCACCAGGCCTATGCGCGAGGCGTAAAGACCGTCGGTGCCACCGCGCACTACGTCAATGGCGAGTTGGACGAGGGGCCGATCATCGCCCAGCAAGTGGTGGAAGTGGACCACACCTTCGGTCCTGACGACCTGGTGGCGGCCGGCCGCGACACCGAGTGCAAAGCACTCAGCAACGCCGTCCGCTGGCACTGCGAAGGCCGCGTGATCCTGCAAGGCAACAGGACCGTAGTGCTCAAGTAGGGTTTGAACGGCCCACCAAAGGGTGGGCCGTTCAGGCGTTGCGAGCCGGGTTTTCCTCGCATAGGGTTGCAGTTGCCGGTCACCGGCAATCATTGGGGGGCGAGGTACTCGCCATTTTGAAAGGCGCGTACATTCGTGATCCGTCGGAAAGGCGGCATAATAGCCGCTTGCATTTTTGCAATCACCGTAGTCTCATCTACAGCTGTCCCGGCCCAAGCCGTTGATCCAGTCATCACCATCGATCCGACCCCTGCGTGGGCGCAGATCTACGCCAACAACCCACCGGTGCAGCTCTCGTCGTCGGCGACGACCCTTGACCTCAAACTCCCGTCGGACGCTTCCGCGGTGCTCGGCAAGAGCGTGAACAGCACACTCCATTACGGGATCTACAACGCTGAGGACAACACGGCCACGCCACTTCTTGCCGGCGACGCCGTGGCCGACTCCTCAACCCTCCACCTGTCTATCCCGATCCCGCAGGGCTTGGGGGGCCTGACCCCGGGATCCATGCAGTACTGTCATGACGCCACGGGGAATTGCGCCAACACCACCGTCCCGCCCCAGGCCTACTCCGGTTTTGTCGTAGTGGTCACGGGAACTCCTATCGCGCCGGGAAACGGCGGGATCTTCGTCCAAAGCGGCCTGACGGCCGGGGGGCCGGCCGGGTCCCCGACTGCTTCGATTGACTTTGGCCTTTCGCAGGCCCTGCCACTGACCTTCTTCATCCAGAAGGACTCCACCACCTCACTGGCTTCCTACACGGATAAGCTGATCTTCCGCAGCGTGCCAGGGTATTTCACCTCCGGACCGGACAAGACCTGGACCAACGCCTTCCCCTACGGCTACTTCTGGAAGTCGGGCACTCCCGGAACCAGTACCAACGCCCAAGTGAGCTACAGCGCCGACGGAAGCAAGGCGATCGCCACCGTGCCCACCGGCTCCATCCCTCAGGCGTGCTCCACACACCCGGAATATTTCGTCATGGGTGTCGCAGACGGCGCGATCGGCGCGGCTCGCTACGCCCTCGCCAAGGTCGCCCTGGGAACCCCGCAGTGCACCCAGCGGTTCTCCGACGTCCCCGTCAGCAGCCAGTTCTACCGCGAGATCCAGTGGCTCGCGAGCCAGGGCATCACCACGGGCTACCCGGACGGAAGCTACGGGGCGTCCCTCCCCGTACACCGGGACGCGATGGCCGCCTTCCTCTATCGTCAGGCCGGCTCGCCCTCCTGGACTCCGCCCGCAACCTCACCATTCGTGGACATGGCACCCAATTCCGCGTTCTACAAGGAAGTCACGTGGCTGGCGCACTACCGCATCACCACGGGCTGGGTAGACGGCAACGGCCAGCACAGCTTCCGTCCCGGTGACAACATCAACCGGGATGCCATGGCAGCCTTCCTCTACCGCTTCAGCGGATCACCCGGCTGGACCGCCCCGGCGACGTCCGCGTTCAACGACATCACCCCGCAATCGGACTTCTACAACGAGATCACCTGGCTGGCTGCGGCCAAGGTCAGCACGGGGTACGCGGATGGAACCTTCCGGCCCCTGAGCCCGGTCAACCGTGACGCCATGGCCGCGTTCCTCCACCGCTGGCAGACCGAGTGGTACCTGGGCACCCAGTAGGGATGGTCATGCAGCCCGGAGCCGGGCCAGGCGGGTTGCCAGATGAAGCGCGGCCAGCCGGCCTGTTCCCCGGGGATCCCCGCCACACAGCTCGAAAATCCGTTGGAGCCGGTGGTGCATCGACTGCCGTTCCAAGTGCAGTTCCCGTGCCGCCTGTGCCGTGTTGCACCCCGTATCCAGCCATACGGCCAACGTCCGCATCAGCTCCGAGCGCCGCTGCTCGTCATGCTCGACGACGGCGCCGAGCTGCCGCCGCACGAATCCCTCGCGGGCGGCCTCGTCGAGGCTTGCTTCCGCCAGGCGCTCGACGGCGAAGTCCTCGGCATTCACCACGGCGTTCGCGTCTGCCGATCCGGATCGCTGGATGGTCCGCGGGATGAGCTCAAGCGTCCGGCGCGCCTCTGCCAGCGACCATGGCGCTTCGCCGATTCCCTGGGCCAGCGGACCCACGGCGATGACCGAGCCGTCGGGAACTTCCAAGGCCTGAAGCGCTTGGATGAGCGCGATGCGCGAGGCCACGGCGGTGGCGTGGGGGAGCGCGGCCAAGGCGATCAATTCGGCGCTGTCCGCATAACTCGCGCTTTGCGGAACCGCGTCATGCAGGATGCCGTCGAGCTGTGTCCGGAGTTGACCAGCCGCTGAGGAACGCACCACGACGGCGGCTACCGGCCCGCTCGCCGCGAACCCTGAGGCCGGTCCCAATTGCTGGAGACGCCATGACTGGGTACCCGAACTGATCGCCCGCATGAGCTCGATGCCGGCAAGTTCCTTGAGCCCGGGAGGCATGCGCTGCAGCAACGCCAAGCCGAGGATGTCGACGCACCGCTCGCCGGCCACCCGCGCGAGGATCGCGTCGCCGTCGTCGGGCACTTCCAACTCCAGGCGGGCCGCGAGCACGCCGCGGACGGGCACATCGACTGTGGTGACGGTGCAGGACTCAGGCTGCACGGCCGCCGTCGCGCTTCCCAAAGTGATGCCCGACGGCGAGACGAGCCTTGCGCCTGCATCCGTCCGGCTGGACAGCACGGCGAGGAGCTGATCCAGTCCGCCTCCATGCGCGAGTTCCGCCGCCATGGCATGGCTCGTTTCGTCGCCGAACTGCAATTGCGCGACCGATTCGCTGACCAGCAGCGAGTTGATGGCTTGCATGATGCCGACGAAGGGGGCCACTTTGCACAACTCGATGATGGGCAGCCCGGCCTCCTGGCCGGCGTCGAGCATGGACTCGGGTATGGCGGGCAGCTCGGGACCTGTCTCGATGGCCAGAGCGGTGATGCCGCGCGCCGCCAGTTGGCGGACGTAGTCCACCCGCCGCTCGTCCGAAGCGGTGGCGAGGCCCTGCCCCCCGCTCAGGAGCAGCTCCCCGCCCCGAAGCAACGGAGCGATGTCCAGCACTTCGCTTGAATGGACCCAACGGAGCTGGCGGGACAGGGCCTCGGGCACATCCGTCCGCAGGACTGGTTCAGCGGCTTTCAGGCTCTCGTGTTCGAAAGCGTCGGCAAGGAGCAGGGACATGACACTCCGTAACTAAATGTTGGGATCTATCGTACACATCGTATCTTGTTGCTGTGATGTGGGGCACATACATTGAAGTAGTCCCTTTCCTACACGGAGGATCCCCAATGCACGAGAACCTATCCACTGCGACGCCTGGGGCTGCAACGGCGCAGACCGACGTCGAACAGAACCTGCAGTCCATTCCCGAATCAGCGCGTACCCGCAGCGTAGCGGGCCAATTCTGGATCTGGGCAGGCGCAAACCTTGCCCCGATCAACTGGGTCCTCGGGGCCCTCGGCGTCCAGCTTGGACTGGGCTTTGCCGATACCGTCACCGTCCTGGTGGTGGGAAACCTGATCGGCATGGCGCTCTTTGGCCTGTTTGTCCTCCTAGGGCAGCGGACGGGTGCTACCGGCATGGTCCTGGCCCGGGCCGTCTTCGGCCGCCGCGGCAACTACCTCCCGAGCGCCATCCAGGCACTCCTCGGAATCGGCTGGTGCGCCGTCAACACCTGGATCATCCTGGACCTCGTGATGGCACTCCTCGGCAAGCTCGGCATGGTCGACCCGGAGCAGCCCAACGTGGGCCCCAAGATCCTGGTGGCCTTCCTGATCATGTCCGCCCAGGTCACCATTGCCTGGTTCGGCTACAAGGCGATCGCTGCTTTCGAAAAGTGGACCGTCCCGCCCACCATCGTGGTGTTGATCGCCATGTCCGCCGTGGCCTGGTTCGGCATGAACATCGATTGGGGCTACGCGGGCCCTCCCGGTGCTGTCCTTGAAGGCGGGGCGCGAATCGCGGCGATGACCACCGTGATGACTGTCATCGGCATCGGTTGGGGGATCACCTGGTTCACCTACGCGGCGGACTATTCACGCTTCGTCAGCAAGTCCGTCCCCAAGCACAAGGTTTACCTTGCCTCAGTATTCGGCCAGTTCCTCCCGGTAGTGTGGCTCGGCATCCTGGGCGCCAGCCTGGCAACGAAGAGCGGCACGGCCGATCCTGGGCACCTCATCGTCGACAACTTCGGCGTCCTGGCCATCCCGGTGCTCTTCCTGGTGTTGCACGGTCCCATCGCGACGAACATCCTGAACATCTACACTTTTTCGGTGGCTGCCCAGGCACTGGATATCAAGGCCAAGCGTCGTTCCTTGAACCTCTTCGTCGGGCTCCTGGCCTTGGTCGGCGTCGTGTTCTTCATCCTGCAGGAGGATTTCGCGTCAACACTGAGCACGTGGCTCGGCGGGCTCGTGGCGTGGGTAGCCGCGTGGGGAGGCATCATGCTGGTGCACTACTTCTGGGTGGACAAGCGTAGTCCCGTGGCAGTCGAGCGACTCTTCGATCCCGTGGGCACCCGGCGGCTCCCTGCATTCAACTGGGCCGGGATCACCGCGCTCTTGGTGGGCATCTTTGCCACATGGCTGTTCATGTACGGCGTCCTGCCGATCATGCAAGGCCCCATCGCCACGGCCATGGGCGGGATCGACTTGTCCTGGCTGGCCGGTGGACTTGTTGCCGCCGCGGTCTATGGCGCTTTGGGCCCCCGGGTCCATGCCCGATACCTCCCGCTGGCATCCGCGGCCGCAGTGCCTTCAGAAACTGCAGTGCCTTCCGCAGGCGCGTCGTCGCATCCCCTTGCGGAAGACGCCGTCGCCAATCTGGTCAACGACTGAAAGGACACCCGATGACCACCAACGCTTTCCCCGACGAGGCACACTCGATCACTTGGCCTGAAGGCTTCAGGGCCGCGGCTTCCTTCACGTTCGACGTCGACGCCGAATCCTGCACCATCGCGCACGATCCCACGAGCACCAGGCGCATGTCCCTCATGAGCCACCAGTCGTACGGCCCTAGGGTCGCTGTTCCACGGCTCCTGAAGATCCTCGAGCGCCAAGAGATCCAGGGAACCTTCTTCATCCCGGGGTTCACGGCGGAAAGCTACCCGGACGTGGTGCGGCGGATCGTCGACGGCGGCCACGAAGTCGCCCACCACGGCTACCTGCACGAACCCATGCAGGGAATCGACGCCGCCACCGAGGCCAACTACCTGGACCGCGGGCTCGAAGCCCTCGCGAAGGTAGCCGGGGTCAGGCCGGTCGGTTACAGGGCGCCGTGGTGGGAGCTGAACTGGCATTCGCCGGCGCTGCTCGCGGACCGCGGTTTCCTTTACGATTCAAGCCTGCTCGACGGCGATGCTCCCTACCGCATGGCGGTCGCCTCGCGTGATTCACGGGACGTTGATTCAGGGGACATCGATTCACGGGACATTGTGGAGATTCCCGTGGATTGGGCCTTGGACGATTGGGAACAATACGCGTTCTATCCGGGAGTGACAGGAAGCGGCGTCATCGAAAGTCCGGCCAAGGTCTTGGAGATGTGGACCCTCGAAGCCGCGGCCCACCACTCCCAGCGCAGTTGTTTCGTCCTGACCAACCACCCGTTCATCTCCGGCCGTCCGTCCAAGGCAGTTGCCTTGGAGCAACTGATCGAACGAGTCAAGGCTATGGACGGGATGTGGGTGACCACCTTGGAACGGATCGCCGAACACACAAAGGCCACGGTGAACGAGATCCACAGCCATGCCCGCATCGAGGTCCCGAGCTATCCAGGCGCCGGGGCCAGCTTCAAACCTGCCCGCGTCTTACAACCCGCCCCCAACTAGGCCCATCCCCGCCCAACTAGCTCGCAGTTGTTGTCGTTATCAGGGCTCAAAACGACATCTAATGCGAGCTAGTTGGGGTGGGGCGGGAGCTAAGGGTGGGCCGGGCTACAAGTCGCTGCGGCACAGGGCGGTGTGGAGTTTGTAGAGTCCATTCAGGTCTCCCGCCGCCAAGCCGTCCGGGGCGCCGATCTCCGGGTACATGAGCTGGATTGGATCGTCTACGTGGTCTAGGCCCATTATGTCGGTGCCGGGAACGTGTCGTGTGATGGCCGTTGTGTTGCAGATGCCCTTCAGTGGATTCCTACGAAACCACCAAATACAGATCCCTCGGTACTCGCGGAGCCATTCGAGGAGTGAAACGACTCGATTGGCGGAACTGTAATAGCTAGAGTCACTTGAGATGGGACTCCCTCGGCAAGCAAAGGCCAACAGATAGCAGTCGCCTCTGGGGCAAAATGAGCCGAGGGAGGTTCCGAGCCCGAAGGCGATCCATGATTGACGACGAACTAGAGATCATTTTTCCGGGTGGCAGACAGCCCCAGCCCTTCGGCGAAGGCGGCTAGCGAGCTCATTCGCTGTTGCCTAGAGCAACCTCCGAAGGGGCGCGCCCTTCGGGACTTGACCGGTTTCGATATCGGGCCAGGGCCGCCCACCGTTGTAAAGCCGTTCAAGTCGTTCTACTTCCTTTGTGACGGCCTCGCAGATGAACGCGGACAAGGACGGCCTTCTTTCGACTGGCTGGGTGGCGACGAAGGCAGCCCGCATCCGGTTCCCGTCATCTGTGGCTTGGTAGAAGCTAACTTTCAGTTTCGACAACTTCTTCCTTGGCCCCGACTCCGCAGCACCGGAAGGGACTTGCTGGCCCTCGGTCCCCCCGATCCTTGAATGGATGACAATTCGCAGCCATGCACGATCTGGATCCACGGTATTTTCGTCTTCATTCTGGCCGTTTTGATGCTGCATTCGAAGCCCTCGGATGTATCAGGTCATGGTCCGCTACCCCAGATGCCCGAGGTGGGCGAGGTGGGCCCATGACGCGGGAGTGTCACTTAAAGATTCCCATACATGTATGTGAAGCCCAAGGCGCCGCAGCCGAAAGGCTCGATGAGTGACACTTGAAGATGCTAGGCGCGCAGCCTGGGTGACCTACGCTAGAGAACTTGGCATGAACCTGCTGCAGGCTCGCGTGGCAAAAGACATCAGCCAAGAGAAACTGGCGCACCGCGCTGGCATATCAGCCTTCACGTATCAGAAGTACGAAAAGGGAGAATCCAAACCGGGGACGCCGATGAACCCCCGCTTGGTTACAATTGTTGCCCTCAGTCAAGCTCTTGAAATTCCTCTGTCGGACCTTCTCCCGGCGCGTGCTCCTGACATGACGACCGGCCGTTAGCCGACCCCTGGCCCCTGAAACGAACGGTCCAGAGATGGCGAAAGTGCTAGGTCATTCTGCTCCTGCTACGCCGGATCTGAGCGGGTTCGACGCCGGTCCCAAAGCTCGATGGCGTGCTGCGCCAAGGCCGTTGATGCCCCGAGCGCGTGAGCACTCTCGGTCAAGTGCCCGCGAACCCGTCGCTCGACTGTACCGTTGGGAAATTCTGTCACCTCGGTATCGCGTACCAGGAAGGTCCATGCCCTGGTATGTGCTCCAGCGCTGCCGAGCCGCCACTGCGTCATGTATGACAGGGTTGCCGTATGGTCTCCGGTGAGCTTGGCCGCGAATTCAGCAGCAGAGTCGATGATGGATGTTGAAGTGTACTGGGGCTCTCCCGGAAGCTCGTTCATCATTTGGCGGATTCGCGGTAGC
>NZ_JBHVTT010000029.1:0-42104 GCF_042884555.1 Arthrobacter sp. NPDC058127
TCGCGGGCCCGGGTTTTGTAATGCTTCCCGTGTACTCGGCTGTGTAACGTCCAAGTCGGTTGGTGATACGTCCCGGCAAATATGGGCAGCTCGGCTAGCTGGGAGAAAGCCTTACCGTCGGATATTTCACTTTTTCACAATCCACCCCTATTAGGGCTTGCGGGCCGGGGCGGCTCGGTTTTTTGGTCGCTGTCTCGGAGAACGTCATCCCTGCCGGGCGGAGAGAACCTCATTCACCCGTTTCAGATAGCTGCGTGCATGGGACTCCCACCAATTCTGTGGATCTTGGGCAAAGTGGGCGCCAGCCTGGAGTTCGATGACCATTCCCATTGTCAGGGTGCATCCTGTCGGCGTTGGTTCAAGTGTGTAGCTGGTACGGGTGTTCGTCTTGCCGGGTGCGAGGGGCCTTGTTGTGGCCCACTTCGGGCTTTCCTCACCAATGACTTCGATGATGGACGCGGTGCCGTCGCGTCCGATGAAGCATTGCTGTTCACCCACCCCGGTTGGTGTTCCTGGGACGGTGAAGGCCCGTTGAGCGTCCGTGAGCAAAACGGCGCTTTCGGCCGGACGAATCAGCGACCAGACTGTTTGGGCATCGTAGTCAAAGGACTCGGTTGCTTGCACACTGTATGTGGTGGGTGGAATGGAAGCGTTAGCGCGCTGAGCTTCTTGCGCTGCTTTGACCGCGCGGTTGTGCCGGGTATTCACGACGCCGGTAGCGACAACCTGCATCAAGGCCAGGGCAGAAACAACCACGATGATACTCAGGCCCAATTCCGGTTTGCCGTAATAACTGATCGCAGAAGCGAGCACGGCGATGGCGAGAAAGCCGGCAACAAAGAGGATATTAGTGAGGACCTTCGCGAACATGATCACGTGGCCATTATGACCGGCAGAAGCTTCGGCAGCGGTTAGCGTCGACGTGCGGCGGAGTCCAAATGAAAAGTGGAACAAAACCGCGCAGGCTGTGGGATTCCTTAGAATTGTATGGCCATTTCCGGAGGCTGTGCACATCCGCCGGCTGCGTTGGGTGAGGTTCTCTTGTGTGGTGACCTGGCGGTTGTGTGCAGGCGGTCAGCTGGTTCCTGTCGTCCATCATGTGTGCAGGAAAAGCCCGAAGGAAATTGCTTTTGCTGTGCACATGTGGGCGAGAGGCTACCCATCCGGGGGACTCTGCCGGCTCGGTTGCGCGGCTGCGCGCCGGCCTGCGGAACGCTGGCGCTTGTTGGCGTCGAACATGGCGCGGATCTTCGCCAGGGCAGTGACCTTAGTGGGGCATTCGCCGGCGTCCAGCTGGGCCGCGTGTTCGGCCTGGCGCTCCAGTATCCGCCGGCGCTCGGCCTCCTGCTCGCGGCGGAGAGCAGCTGCGCGTGCCGTTGCCTGCTGATCGCGGGAGCGCAGCGGCTCACCGGCTTCGGTGCGCCAGTGGCTGAGGCGGTGCCTCAGCCAGCCGCGCATCCGCCAGGCGTCCTTGGTGTCTGGTGCGCCGCTGTGGGGCCACAGCGTGCCGTCAGGCCTCCAATCCAGGGCGTGCAGGATGTCCGCGACGGTCCAGCCTGCCAGAAAGAAGTCCCGGCACGAGCTGGCGACATCCTTGGGCGTCATGCAACGCAGGGGAAAGCTCCGGTAGCGGATCTCGGACGCGGCGGCCACACGCTGTATATGGCGTTTTGGCGTCCGGTGTGTCGGCCACAGGAGTTCTGGACGCCAGGGCACCTGGGCGGTAGGTGCGCCGCTTGCGGCGCCCGCAGGAATGAGCCGTGGCGGAGCCGCGTCGTTTTGAGAGCTTTTTCCTCGCACGCGTGTATGGGTTAACTCTTTCTCTTTAAGGTGAGAACCGCCTAGGGCGGGAGGGGTGCCAACTTTGTTCACAAGCGCCAGTGGTGATGGCGTGCAGAGGACGTAGACGGCTGCTTCATTAATGCGTTCGCCGTCCGGGCCTGCGGCTGCGTATTTGGCCTGCCGGCCGGACGCAACGCGACCGATAATGCCCCAGGCTGCTAGGAGGCGCAGAACGCGTGCCACGGTTGTCCTGGACGTTCCTGTGGCCTCGATGAGCGCCTCCCAGCCCGGGCGAGACGTCATGCTCTCGTAGTCGGCACGCTCGATCAGGGCGCGCAACACGGCCACGATGGTGGCCTGGCCATTGCGGTTGCGCAGGACGAATTTCTCATGACTCCGCAGAGCCGACATGGTCTGGCGTCCGTGTGCAGCACGAACGCTGCCTTTCGGAACGGCTGCAAGGACGATATCGGTGGCTGTCTCGCGGGCGCGGTTGACACGCCTCACCCGGACAGGTGCGGTAAGGCTGGCCGAAATTGGTTCGGCATGTAAACTTAGGGGCAAGCGGATGCTCCTCGAAAAGGGTGTGGAAGCGGGAGCCCTTCACCTCGGCCGGCAAGCATGAGGGTGAAGAGCTTGAATAACTTGATACGAAGGCCCGCCTAGGCGGGCCTTCTCCATTTAAGAAGCTTGTGGGATCGGCAAAGCCTCCTGGTTGCTGATCTTGTCCAGCTGGACGTGGCTAAGGTGTTTGGTCACGAGTTGAGCGACGTAGTCACTGACTGTCATGCCCTGGGCTTCGGCGACTGCTGCCAACTTATCGGCGTCTGCGACGGGCATGCGGGTACCAACAAGTCGGCGTTCGCCTTTGCTGCGGCGTCCGCCTCCACGATTTCCTGTAGCTGCCATAGCCTCATTCAAGCGGTAACAGTTTCCGTTAAGCGGGAGCATCTGCGGTGTGTCGCCTAGAAACCCTTGGCGACGGCGGCTGCAGCGGCAAGCCAGGCACGCCGGGTGGCCGGCTGGAGGGCGTCATAGCGGATCGGCCCGTTGACCAGGGCCGGGTCGTAGGGGATGCGGACGACGGCGCGCACGTGCGGGGCGAAGCCGTCAGCGATCCTGCGGGCCTCGTCTTTCGCCCGCTTGAGCGCGTCGCCGCTCATGCTGCGTTTGGCGTCAGTGGACTCGGACACGATGACGACGGCGTTGCGGGCCAGATCGGCGTCGTGGCCGCCGCGGGATTCGAGCGTCTGGAGGGTTAGGCGCGCGGCCTCGGCGCGGTCTTCAATGGCTGTCACGGGGACCACGAGCTGGTTGGTGTGGGTGATCATCTGCCGCCAGTTCGCGGAGCGGGCGGTGTTGCCGGAATCCATGACAATCAGCCGGTAGTAGCGGGTGAGCACCTGGTGGGCAATGTCTACTTCCTCGGCGGTCACTTCGTGGTCGCCCTCGTCGTTCTCGTCCGAGCGCAGGACGTCGAATTTATCGGAGGTCTGGTGATGAACGAACCGGGCGATCTCGGCTGCGTTCGTGCTGGGGGAGAGTAGCGTCTGCGAGGAATCGATGAGGTCAAGGACGCTGTTGTCATGACTGCCCTGCTCTGTCCGCCAGCCCAGGGTTCCCTGGCTCTCATTGTTGTCCCAGGCGACGGTTGCGGCGCCGCTGTAGCGGGCCAGAATCGCGCTGAGCATCACGACAGTGGGCGTCTTGTTCGCCCCGCCCTTGCGGTTGACGACGGCCACCGTGCGGGGCCCGGGCCAGTGCTGGCTTACAGTGCGGATATCTTCGCGCTCAGCCAGTTCTTCGGCGGACGGTTCCATGCGGAAGCCCAGTCGGGTCAGAACGCCGCGCCAGCCGCGCGTAGCCGGCTCCAGCACGGGCGCGCTGACCAGGAACGAAGTCTCCTTGAGGCTTCGGCGCGTTACAGGCTCCGGGACGGCATCCTCGGCGGCTGACGCTGGTTCCTGGACGCGGGACACTGCAGCTCCGAACCTGACGGGCGCGGCCGGGGCAGCAACTTCCTCGACCGCCGGCTCGGCGGGTGCCTGGACGGGCGCAGGGTCGGACACGGCCGGCTCCGCGTTTTTCTGGCGGCGTGGGCTGGGTTTGGCCTGGGAGGCTTCGCTGACGATCCCCTCGGGGGAGACCACGATGAGGCCTTGGCCGTCCGGGTCAGTGGTGCTGACCTTGACGGGGCGTCCGAGCTGGGCGGCCGTGTCGGTTATGAGGCGCAGCGCCTCGCGGAGGACGGCGGCCTCGTCGTCGGCCTGGATCGCGTGCGAGGTGCCGTTGATCGTGACCTCACCGGTTCCGTTAGCGCGGAGAACGGCGTCGATCTTGGGGAAGTCGAGTGCTTGGGTTTCCATCATCTGTCCTTACTTGGTGCCGTTCGGAGGTGTGAAGCGGTTGACCTGCCAGGGTTTGTCGGCCGCGCTGCGGAGCAGCTGCACGTCGTAGTCGCCGGCATCGGTCGGGAAGACTACATGGCAGCCAAAGCCGTTGCTTTCATCGATCTTCAGCTGGCCTGGTCCGGTGATCTTCTTGACCGGGATGTTGGCCGGGTCAACGTACTGATAGTCGGCAACTGCTTGGGCCGTCAGGAGCTGGCCCAACTCCTGGATCCATACTCTGTCCGAGACCGTGGGCCTTGCGTAGAGAGTCATGGCCTTGGTTGCGGTGTCCAGTGCTGCTTTCTTGCTTGGCTCGTCCCAGGCGATGCCCAGCGTGGCAGGGGCGGTGCCGCCGGGGGCCTGGGCCTTGCCACCTGCGCTGAGCGAGGGCGGCGCAGATACTGCCGGGGAAGTAGATACCTGTTGGTTTTCCGGACCTCCTCCCGTGTTTGCCATGGGCGCGCAGGCCGTGCACACGAGCACGACGGCAAGGGCTGTCAGGGTGCGTTTCATAATTCCTCCGGTCACTGGCTGCCAGGCAGGTACAGGAAGGCACTGGGAGTGCCGTTCTGGACCGTGCGCGTGTAGTAGGTGTGGTCGTTCGGGGCTGGGTTGCCGTTGTAGCCCTCTTCCAGATAGCTGCCGTCGCCGTTGACGGCCTTGACGATTCCGACGTGGCCGTAGGTGCCGTCTGCGCCGCCCGTGCCTGGCGAGTACCAGACGACTGCGCCGATGCGCGGTGTCTTGCCTGTAGGCCAGCCCTTGGCGTCCCAGCCGTCCTTCCAGGTCAGGGCTGAGCCGAGCACGCCGCCGTCAGGCCGGAAGGTGCTGTTGAGCTCCTTGTAGGGGGCGCTATTGCTGCCCAGTTGCTGATTGACGCGCCAGAGGGCGAAGTCGACGCATTCGCGGTTGTACATGCCCAGGGGAGAGGGCTCGTAGAGCGTGGCCGTTCGCCACGGCAGGTCATCGCCCTTGCCGGATTCGCCGGGGATGCCACAGGAGCTTTCGCCGCCGGCGTCAGTGGTCTTGACGTCGCCCAGCGCCGCCACGACTTCCACAGCCGCCGGCCAGTAGGTCTGGTAGTGGTAGGGGTCGGCATTGCGTTGGACCCTGTGCGCGGCCATGGTCGGTTCGAGCTGCTCCCAGCCGATGACCTTCTGCAAGGCCTTGAAGAAGTTCGTGGCGGAGATGGTGGGGTTCATACGGTCGGGGTAGGACCCCCACGCGCCGTTGTCCCGCTGCTGGAACAGGCCTCGGGAGTCCGGGCCTGGGCCATCGCCGTGGTCCAACACGTGCAGGCCGGACTCACCCATAGCCGTCATGACGCCGATGGTCTGGCCTCTGGCGGACAGGCCCAGCGCCTTCCCGGCGTTGATGACCAGAGCGGCGTTCTTCAGCTGCTCGCCCTGGTAGCCGGCCACGGGCACCTTGGGAAGCTTGGAGGCGTCAACGCTGACGCTGCCGCCGGCAGGCGCGCAAATGTCGGCGGCGCTTTGGGAGCCGCCACCGAAAAGGATGATCGAGAGCACCAAAACGACAGGGGCGACAAATGCCCCCACCACCAGCAATGGTGCGCCCTTGCTTGGCTGCAAAATGTGTCCCCCTCACATTTGTCGGGCTTAGCCCGGCTCGTCGGTCAGCTCAGACTCTTCGTGTGGCTCGGGAGTGCGCCCCGCACGAAGTGAGTTCCGGTTCTCCCAGACCCAATCCGCGACTTCATCGCGTGAAATCAGCCACGTCTTGTCCAGCTGGTAGGCCGGGATGATCCCAGCCTGGAGCCACTTGTAGGTCGTCTGCTTTGACTGGTTCAGTGCCTCAGAGAGCTGTGTGACTGTCAATCGCTCGGGAAATCCGCTAAACAGAGCGTCGACGTACTTTCGGTCCATCAGCGCGTCTCCCCACCACATGTGAAGATAATACAGCATGATTGCGTATTATTGCGTATGATCGAATACATTCGGTGCCCTTCGGAGACGGTGGCTATGGATACGATCATTGCGGACATAACAGGGGGATGTTAAATGTCGATCTCAAGAAACAGGTGGGTGACCTTCGGCGCTGCAACCGTGGAGGAAACGACTTACGCCGTCGAAGCGCCTCCCGTCTTGGTGCCTACCGGGGCTACGAGGCCTCAGCTCAGCGTCCCGCAGCCCGACCACGCCGACCGGCTTCCTCGATGGAACGTCTCTGGGATCACCCCGGACTACTGGTGGCTCGGCGTCCACGGAGGCGCGGGCGAAACGTCGCTCGCACGCTTGGACAAGCGCACGAGGGCCGCTGAGCATCATTGGCCGCTGACCGCCTCTGGATCCACTGTCGTCCTCGTTGCCCGGTCCAACGTGTCGGGCCTGCGCGCCGCGCAGCTGGCCGCCACGGAATGGGCCTCGGGCACTGTTCCAGGAATTCGCGTCGTCGGCCTAGTAGTCCTGGCAGACGCTCCTGGTCGGCTCCCGAGGGAGATCCGCGAGTTCGCGCAAGTCGTCGGCGGGGGAGTGCCCCTCTTGTGGCACATCCCCTGGATTGAGTCGTGGCGCTTTGGCCACGACATGCCACCCGAGGAACTTCCAAAGGAAGCCCGCGCCGTGCTTGACCAGGTGCGTATCGCAGCATCCACCACAGCCTCACTCCCGACCAACTAGAAAGAGGAAAACCAATGCTGTTCTCCAAGGCCATGGAATGGTCCAGCTTCGTCATTACCGAGATCCCGAACCCGGGAACCGGCACAGCGCCTCCCGGCTCCCAAGGTCTTCTGACAATCCTCAAGTGGGTTGCCTGGATCGTCTTCGGTCTGGCCGTCGCAGGCATCCTGATCACGGCGGGAACGATGATGATCAACAACCGTCGCGGCGAGGGCGGCGAGCATGCCGGTCGCCTTGCCTGGGTCCTCGGCGGCTGCATTCTCGCAGCCTCCGCTGGCGGCATCGTCGGTGCCTTGGTCTAAGAAGGGGCGAGCCATGACAGAACCGACCGTGAACGAAGACCAGAATCCGCTGACCAAACCTAAGTTCATCATCTCGGCCGTTGTCGTGGCGATCATCGTCGCGCTTGGCATCATCCTCGCCCTCGTGCCAAAAGGCAACGGAACCACGGCGCCCGAACCAAGCACTGCCGCAGCGAGCACCAGCAGCATGCAGCCCTCGGCCACGGAGGCTGCCAGCGTGTGTGGCCTACCGGCCGGTGACCAGGCCAAACCGGCCACCGCACCGGCCGACACGAAGTGGGAGCTGATCGGAAAGATTGCTGCACCGACCTCGCCCAAGCAGTTCGGCCCTGGAAAGACGGAATCGAACGGCCTTCGGTCGTGCTTTGCGCATTCTCCGATGGGGGCCTTGTACGCAGCTGTAAACGTGGCTGCGCTCTCGGGATCGGGCAAAGCGGACCTAGTCTACGAACAGCTTGCTGTTCCGGGACCGGAACGTGACGCTGTGCTGAAGTCGTCGCCCAGCGCCGCCCCACAATCTGTTCCTGCTCAGCTCGTGGGATTCACGGTTCGCTCCTACGCCTCGGAGCGCACAGTCATTGATCTTGCCTTCAAGGGATCAAACGGAGCGTTCGTGTCCATCCCAGTTCCGTTGCAGTGGTTCGGCGGGGATTGGAAGATCGTCGTTCCTGCCACCGGGGACACCGGTGCGCGGCAGATCGCGGACCTGAGCGGCTACATCGAGTGGGCCGGTGTGTAATGGCTGACTGCTCAGGATGGAACGCATTCAATCCTCTATGCCATGCGGGGGCGGCAATCGAGGATGTCGCGAACGATGCGGTCAAGAACATGGCCAAGGCGATTGCTGATGCCGTGGGACAGACCGTTAAGACACTCGGGACGTTCTGGGTGAACGTCGGCACTCCGAACCTGACGACTGCGCCAGGCGGGAGTACCGCGAGTGATCCCGTGCTGTTCCTGCAGAACAGCCTCTACTTCTGGACAGCGGCTCTTGCCGTGCTGTCTGTGCTCGTGGGGGCAGCCAAGATGATCATTGAGCGCAGGGGCGCGCCCCTGCGGGATCTGGCGCGTTCGCTCGCAACGCTGGTCGTCGTCTCCGGTGCCGGCGTGGCCGCCGTCGGACTCCTGACTGTCGCTGCTGATCAGTTTTCTGCGTGGATCATCAACAACTCCACGAATGGGACATCGTTTAACGACAACATCACGGCCATGCTGCAGCTCTCGGCCACCAGTCCAGTCGGGGCGATCATGATTATCCTCCTGGGACTGATTGCGATTCTCGCTTCCGTTCTCCAGATCGTGCTCATGATCGTCCGCGGCGGCCTGCTCGTCGTCCTAACGGGGATCTTCCCCACAGCCGCAGCCTTCACCAACACTGAGGCTGGCAAGAGCTGGTTCCAGAAGTGCACGGCCTGGCTAATTGCATTCATCCTTTACAAGCCGGCTGCCGCCATTATCTACGCGACGGCCTTTCGGCTTACCGGCACCAAAATCTTCGGAAACGGTGGTGACGGAAAGGACTTCGGCTCTGCACTCCTGACAACGGTCACGGGACTGGCGCTGATGGTCATTGCCCTGTTCGCGATGCCGGCACTCATGCGGTTCGTCACGCCCATGGTCGGGGCGGTCGCCGGCGGTGGCGGTGGACTGGCGGCCGGTGCTGTCGGCGGCCTGGCTTCAGGAGCTATCAGCATGGGCAGCGCGGGCAGGGGCGGCGGTGGATCGGCCAGCACGACACCGAGCAGCACATCGAATCAGTCGCCTGGATCTCAGGGACCTTCGGGGACAGGGAGCCAGGGTACAGGGGGAACGTCCGGTACGGCAGGCAAGACGGCCGGTCAGGGATCCGCAGCAACAGCGCCTGCCGCGACAGGTGCACAGGCAGGAACCGGAGCGGCGGCCACGGCCGGTGGCGGTGCGGCTGCAGGCGGAGCAGCGGCGGCTGCCGGCCCGGTTGGCGTTGGCTTGCTCGCTGCGCAGAAGGGCGTTGAGGCCGGCCAGGCGGCCGCCGGGGCGGTCAAGAACATGAGTGAAGAATCAACTGGGGGTGCCTGACATGGCTGCTATCGAAAATACGTACCGGGAACCTACCTATGGCAACTGGCGGCGGCCCCGCAAGGCTGGCATCGGCACTCTGGGCGGTCTTGCCACGGCAGGCCTGTTTATCGGCCTGATCGCCACGGTGATCTGCTTCTTCGTCGGCGGCTGGATCGCCGGCCTGGTCGCCCTGCTCATTCTTGGGCTGGCGCTGGCCGTCGTCTCGGTGACGGACAAGCACAACAAGTCCGTAGGCGAACGGGCTTTCGCCCGGCTGGCGTTCCGCTCGGCACGACGTAAGAAGGCGAACATCTACCGTTCCGGCCCGCTGGGGCTGACTCCCTGGGGCGAGTACCAGCTGCCCGGGATCTCCGCCGGCTCAAAGCTCTACGAATTCGCGGACTCCTACGGCCGGTCGTTCGCGTTGATCCACCTTCCGTCCACCGCTCACTACACGGTCGTCTTCGGCACGCAGCCTGACGGCGCGTCCCTGGTCGATCCCGAGCAGATCGACGCCTGGGTGGCCAACTGGGGCGGCTGGCTGGCGTCCCTGGGCAATGAACCGGCGGTCGTGGCCGCGTCGGTCACGGTGGAGACCGCGCCGGATTCCGGGGCACGTCTGCGCCGGGAAGTCGAGTCGAATATCCACGAGGATGCCCCGGCCATTGCCAAGGCCATGCTCCGGGAGGCCCTTCAAACGTACCCGCAGGGGTCGGCCACGATCCGCGCCTGGGTGGCGCTGACGTTCAGCGCGGCCGCCAGGGCCGGCGGCAAGCGCCGCACCGCCGAAGAGATCGCACGCGATCTGGCCTCCCGCCTTCCAGGGCTGACGGAGCGCCTGGAATCCACAGGGGCCGGCGCTTGTGCGCCGCTGAACGCCCAGGAGCTGTGCGAGGTAGTGCGGGTCGCTTACGATCCTGCCGCCGCACGTCTCATTGATGAAGCCCACTATCAGGGCACGCCTGTTGACCTGACGTGGGGCGAGGTCGGGCCTTCGGCTCACCAGGCCGGTTGGGATGGCTACCGTCACGATTCCGGGCACTCGGTGTCCTGGACGATGACCGGAGCACCGCGCGGCCATGTCCTGGCGTCCGTGCTCGCCCGTCTCGTCGCCCCGCACGGGGAGATCGACCGCAAGCGCGTCACTCTGCTGTACCGGCCCATTGAATCGGGCCGTGCGGCCGCCATTGTGGAGTCTGACCAGACCAATGCCCTCACCCGGGCCTCATCGACCAGCCGGCCCACGGCGCGCGCCCTCGTGGACGCCCGTGCAGCGACTGCCACGGCAGCGGAAGAAGCGAAAGGTGCCGGCCTGGTGAATTTCGGCATGGTCGTCACGGCCACGGTGCTTTCCTCCCGGGCTATGGAGGACGCTGTGGCCGTTGTGGAGGGCAACCTCGGCCCGTCAGCCCGCCTGCTGCTGCGGCGGGCGTACGGCTCCCAGGATTCGGCTTTTGCCGCATCCCTGCCGCTTGGCCTGGTGTTGCCCAAGCATTTGAAGGTACCCGAAGAGATCCGCGAGGCCATGTGATGTTCGGCAGCAAGACCAAGCACAAGCGCACGCCCGCCGGCACCCGCATGCTGCCGGCCGCCGTCGTCCGCCGGCCAGGACTTCGGGGCTGGCGCGGACGCGGGCAGGGCGAGGCCGTCTACGTCACGGCCGCCGACGAGTGGCGCGGCACCTCGGTCCAGGTCTGCGGCCTGTGGCCCTTCGTGGGCGGCAGCGGCACCCCGATCCTGGGCGTGCCGATCGGCGTCCACACCGACACCGGAGCGCCCTTCGGCGGAGATCCCATCAGCTGGTTCATGCACGGCATGATCAACAACCCGTCGATGTTCGTCCTCGGGCTGCCGCACTACGGCAAATCCACGCTGGTCCGGCACATCGTCCTGGGCCTCGCAGGCCGGGGGATCAACCCTTTGATCCTGGGCGATTTGAAGCCCGATTACGTTGACCTCATCCGTGCCCTGGGCGGCCAGGTCATCAGCCTGGGGCCCGGCCGTGGCCACCTCAACGTCCTGGATCCGGGCGAAGCCACGGGCGCGGCTGTCCGGCTGCTCGCCTCGGCCGAAGAACACCGGGCCAAGGCGAACCGGACCACGGACCAGGAAGCGGCCGCGCAGCTGCTCGCCGCAGCCGTGAAGGCGGAGAAGCTGGCCGAACAGCTCATGGCGGACTCCCACAACCGGCGCCTGAACATGATCACGGCGCTAATCACGATTGTGCGCAACGCCAAGCCCAGCGCGCACGAGGAATCGTTGATCGACCGGGCGCTGCACATCCTGGACGAGCGCCTGGACAGGGTGCCCCTGATCGGGGATCTGATCGAGGTCATCAAGGACGCTCCCGACGAGCTGCGGGCAATTGCCCTGGACCGTGGCGACATGAGCCGGTACCTGGACGCCACGGACCAGCTGCGGCAGTCGCTGTACTCGCTCGACGGCTCGGGCCGCTTCTCAGACATGTTCTCCAAGCCCACCGATCAGCCAATGGATCTCACCAAGCCGGTCGTGTTCGACCTCTCGGGGATCTCCGACACGCAGCGGGACATCCAGGCCGCCTCGCTGCTGGCTTGCTGGTCAACCGGGTTCGCCACCGTCCAGGTGGCCCACACCCTGGCCGACGCCGGCCTGGAGCCGCGCCGTAACTACTTCGTCGTCATGGACGAGCTGTGGCGGGCGCTGCGCTCCGGGGAGGGCATGGTGGACCGCGTTGACTCGCTGACGCGTCTGAACCGGACCGAGGGCGTTGGCCAGGCCATGATCACGCACACCATGAGTGACCTGGAGGCCCTGCCCACAGAGTCCGAGCGGATGAAGGCCCGCGGCTTCGTGGAACGCTCGGGCATGGTCGTCTGCGGGGCGCTGCCCAGCGGCGAGATGGAGAAGCTGAACAAGGCCGTCACGCTCTCACGCGCCGAGCAGGCCCGCCTCATCTCCTGGGCCGATCCGGGGTCATGGACCGACGTCGGCGGCTCCCGCAAGCGCGTCCGCCCCGGCCTGGGCAAGTTCCTCTTCAAAGTCGGCGGCCGCCCGGGCGTCCCGGTCGCGCTCAAGCTGACGAGCGTCGAGGAATCGCTGCACGACACGAACAAGCGCTGGCACGACGAAGGGGGAAACTGATGGGTGCACCAAACAACGGCAAGCGGTCCCGGCTCGACGGCGAGACGATCCTTCTCTGGATCTTCATCGCGGCCGTGGTGCTGGGGGTCGGCTCGGTGACCGGGGCCGTTCATCTTGGATCGATGCTGGCCGGCGACGGCCAGAAGCTGCCGGCCAACCCGTTTGAAACGGTCTTCGGCCTGTTCACGCACAAGGTCACGTGGCCGGCGGCCGCCACATGGGTACTGATCGGCTTCGGCGTCTTGATCGCGGCCCTGGCGGTCCTGGTGGTGCGCGCCGTGCTGCGTCGCCGTTCCAAGCGCTCCCGCGTGGACGTCGCCGCCCAGCACATGGCCAAGGGCCGGGATCTGAGGGCGCTTAGCCTGCGCGGGGCGACCGCGACGGCCGAGCGCCTGGGCGTGAAAGGCTCACCCGGCATCCCGGTAGGCAAGACGGTCCTGGGCGGGCAGACGGTGTACGGCTCCTGGGAGGACATGCACATCGACGTCTGGGGGCCTCGGACAGGTAAGACGACGTCCCGGGCCATCCCGGCGATCCTCGCCGCCCCGGGAGCCGCGCTGGTGACCTCCAACAAGCGGGACATCGTTGACGGCACGCGCGACGTCCGGGCCGCCGATGGACCGGTCTGGGTCTTCGATCCCCAGTCGGTCGCCCTCGAGGAACCCACCTGGTGGTGGAACCCCCTGTCCTACGTCACGGACGAAGTGCGGGCAGCCCGCCTGGCTGACCACTTCGCCGCCGGCTCCCGTGGCCCGGACTCTAAGACAGATGCCTACTTCGATCCTGCCGGACAGGATCTCCTAGCCGGCCTACTGCTCGCGGCCGCCCTCGACGGACGGCCGATCACGCAGGTTCACACCTGGCTGACGCGGCCGTCGGACGACGAGGCCGTGGACATTCTGAAAGCCCACAGCTTCACCCAGACCTCCAACGCAATCGGTGGCGTCATCAACGCCCCCGAGAAACAGCGCGGCGGCGTGTACGGCACCGCCCTGCAAATGGCGTCCTGCCTCACGAACCGCCAGGTGGCCCGGTGGGTGACTCCGCAGGGCGAGAACGACGAGCGGCCACAGTTTGATCCGGCCGCGTTCGTCCGGTCCAAGGGCACCCTGTACAGCCTCTCCAAGGAGGGCAAGGGGACCGCCGGCCCATTGGTGACGGCGCTGACCGTGGCCACGGTGGAGGCCGCCGAAGAGCTCGCCGTTCACTCACCTGGCGGCCGGCTGGCCACGCCCATGGTCGGTGTGCTGGATGAAGCGGCGAACGTCTGCCGGTGGCGTGAGCTGCCGAACCTCTACAGCCACTACGGTTCCCGGGGCATCGTCCTGATGACCATCCTCCAGTCCTGGTCCCAGGGCGTGGAGGTGTGGGGCCGTGACGGGATGCGCAAGCTCTGGAGCGCAGCCAACATCAAGGTCTACGGCGGCGGCGTGGCCGAAGCCGAGTTCCTGAACGAGCTCGCGCAACTGGTGGGGGAGTACCGCTACTCCAACACGACCCAAAGCCGATCCAAACAAGGCACTTCCTACAGCCACGACGATGACCGTAAGGAACGCACCCTGGACGTTTCGGACCTGGCCGCATTCCCCCGGGGCCGCGCAATCATGTTCGCCTCCGGCGCTCCCGCTGCACTGCTGGAAACGGTGCCTTGGATGAGCGGCCCGCATGCAGAAGCAGTGCGAGCCTCAATCGCTGCACATGATCCGGCCAACCGGCAGTCCGCCGCTGCCGGCAACCGGTGGATCAAGGCGGGTGCTTCCGATGAGTGAAGGCCTGGGGGAGTGGGACGACGAGTTGGAGGACTCGGGAGCTGACACCACCGACTCGGTTGAGGACGAACCGGACGCGCCTGAGCTGTTCTATCCGAACGTCGCCGAATTCGTCAGCGACAAGCTGGCCACCACCTACCGCCGGCAGCTCAACGTGCAGGGCGGGGTGACCTGGTGTCCGCAGTGGTGGAAGCACGCGGAGGCAATCAGCCGTCTGGAAGCGCTCTGGCGGGCCTGGGAGTTTCTGCGCCTGGACGGCACCACGGGCATGAGCGTGTGGTGGCGCGACCACGCAGACCACCACATGTCCGTGCTGCTCTCAGCTGATGGGCCGTTCAAGGGCTGCAGCCCGGACGACGGCCACCGCTCCAAGCTCGCCGCGCTGCCCTGCGAGGAGCCGCCGGCTGGCCTGTTCTAGATCCGATGCCTAGAGGACAGGCAAGCGGGCGCGTCGAGGCGGTTGTTCGACGAATAATGTGTTTCGATAACGGCACATTCAGTTTGGCCACGTCGCGGACTGCGGGCGTCAACAGAGGGTTTCGCCCGCGACCAGACAGCCGGGATTGGGAACATGGTTAGAACAAGTTTCGGGGATGAGAGCCTCGGGCTCAGCCCCTTGGAGATGCGCCGCTCCGCACAGCGACTTTGGCGTCTCCCCATGGCCTTCGATGATAGCGTGGACGCCTTCGTCAAGGCCTATGACCGTGCCCTCATTCAGCTTCAGCAAAAAGACTTCATGGATCGCCAAAGCGGAACGGCTGCAGGCTTGTATGACATTCTTAGGATTCTTTTACAGTCGGTGAAAACTCGCAAAATTTTCGTTGACCTCGATCCGTCGCTGCCGATAGTTGCGAACCACCGATTTGAAGTCCAAGTCGCGTCGAAAAAGCTCGAGGCGTACCCCCGGTTACGGCCAGATCCTGAATGGCTTCTGGCTGATGGAACCTGGTCATCGGAGGTCATCCTAGGGCCTCCCGGCAGTCGTTCATTGGCAAGCCTCCACGTCCGCATGAAGTCGACCAATGAGATTTCCACTTTCAAACTCAAGATGATTGAGACACTTTTCAGAATTTGGGTCCAGGCTTCGTATGAAGACGCTGTAAACGATCGAATCGACGGGGCGATTGAGTTCGTTCTGTCCATTAGCGATCGACGCTTCGGTTCTATAATAGGTGCCGCCACAGCCCAGCTGAGTAGGGCGATTCGGTCAGCAGCTGGTCTTTTCATAGCAGTAGATAACGTCCGTTTTCAGACTCAGTACAGAACGACTTCCAAACGGATCAGGGGTGTTCATATATGCAGCGATCCTGAGTGGAATCTGCCGGAACTTGGTCCGGCACGTCTTCAACTTGAACCCTTCTTTTGGGATCGGGCCGACGACTTACTACCCTTGGCTGGTATCGGAAGTCTGTCAACGCGGATACGGGAGGAGAAAACGAAGTGCCTTGTAGTTCCGGTCATAAATGATGGAACAACCATTGGCTGGTATGTTGCATTTTGGCTGGGCGGCCACCCTCCGTTGACAACGCATCACCTGTCAGCATTGAAATCTTGGGCCGCTATGGTGGCAACTCCAACCCGCTTTCTCTTTCAAAGGAGTTTTGGAAAATTGATCGTCGACCCTATTTTTTCCTCCCGCAACACGCGAATCGCGGCTGGCAAGTGCTGCGTTCTGATGCCATTTACCGAACCTTGGTCCACTCGTATTTGGAGCCGTGTGATACGGCCAAAACTTGAGGACTTGGGTATCACGGCCGTCAGAGCGGATGACTTGTTCGGACACGATGTGATGGAGGACATCTGGGAAATGATCAACACGTCCGAGTACGTGATTGCGGATATTACCGGAAGAAATGCGAATGTATTTTATGAATTAGGAATAGCTCATACTCTTGGGAAAAAAGTTATACTTTTAACTCAGACAACCGCCGACATCCCTTTCGACCTGAATCGCTATCGGCACATCATTTACCAGGATAACATCGACGGTACGGACTACCTTGGCGACCAACTCATTCAGAAGATAACCGAAATGCAGACATTGGGTAAGGCAGCGGACAAAACAACCTAGTCACGAGTTAGTCCCTACGTCACTTTGTCACAGAGGAACCCACAAGGTGAGCAACAGCTAGGTCGATCGATGCGAAATGTTGGGCACGCTTTCTTCCATCTGATTTTAGGCCCCAGAGCGTACAGCCATCATTGCTCAATTTCTCAAATGTTGAATTGAATTCCCCTGGGGTCACAAAACTAATCTGAAGACTAGCCGTGCCGTCCGTCCGAGACTGAACGGTGAGGAGCTTCCGTCCGGCTTCCCCTTGCAGAATGTGCGGCGCTTTGGTGTCCACGCAAATGACCTTTGCATCAGTCCAAACTACGAAATCTGGGTAGAAATTTGAGGTGTCTCCGACGGATACCAGAGGGATCCCATACCCGCTCCGTGGAGGGTTACGGAACCAGGTGTGGCCCGTCTTATCCAACGATCTTGCGTAGGCTCGCTCAAGATCATTCAGGTCCTCATAGCCGATGTGCAAGGCGTTGGTAAATCTCTCGATCTCTCCGTCCCTCACCAATATTGGTCCAACGGTGAAGGGATTGGGCTTCCGTTGTACCAGGTAGACATTCTCGACATAAGCCTGAACAACTCGTCGGGCAAGATCCTTGACTTGTTGAAACGCTTTGCTGCCTACCCCTATCTGCACATCAAAACGCTCATCGGCCGTACTGGCAACGTCCAATGCACGTGGGAAGAGCCGGAGAACTTCGCGGTGAAACACCCAACGCGCCGAAACCTTGTTGGACTCCTCATAGTCCTCCCAATCGTTGCCTGTTTGCGCTGCGGCACCCACCGCTTGCTGAACGACCCGCCGACTGCCGATTCCGGCTGTGTTCTTGATTGAGTCGCTGTAGTCCAGCATTCCCGCCAACAACGTTTCCACAGGAAGCACGGCATCTTGGGAGTTAAGAGCCGTTCGCGGTATTTCTCTGCGGAACTTTGGCTTCAACTCCCTGGGCTTGCTGGACCCGGGGGCAGCGGCGATGAGCCGAATTTCTGGCGCGTCCTGGCCCAACCGGGACGCTACTTCGCTCAGAACATCGCTGAACGTTTCGTTCCTGTCCACCCTCACATAAAAGTGGGCCGTGTTCAGCCGCTCCGGAGCGTAGTGAGTGGCGCCGGGCTGACGCAAGACCCGGCCAATTACCTGTGTGATCTGTACCGTGGATTCCATCGACTTGTCGATGTAGGCGAAATAGACATCAGGGTCATCCCAGCCTTCCTGCAATGTCAGGTTGAAAATGACATGCCGGTAGCCGCCCGCTGCGAACTCGGTGTAGTCCTTTTCCCCACCTCCGAAAAGGATGAACTCAGGAGGCAAGGGATAATTCTTGTGGACGTCAAGGTTGGAGTAGACCGCGACGTCACTTGGGTCGACGCCGCACTGTTCGGTCAGGTACCGCCAGATCAAAATCGGCGGAGCCTGCCTCTGCCCAAATGGTTGCTGGGGGTTGTCCTTGCGGAACGCATCGTCAGCAAGGACGTTGGTCTTACACACGTAAATTGCCTTAGGAAGTGTGTCTACGCCATACTCAGCGGCATCTCGCTCTGCTTCCTTCATGTCGGCCAGCATGGCGGAGACAGTTTCTTCCATTGGGCTCTTGTATCCAGCCAATGAAAGTGTGCTCTTCACAAGTCCTTGGGAAACGACGGTGGAGGACTGAACCGATGTGACGAGCCATTCATCAGACCTGCCGGAGCGTCTGAGGTGCTCGATTTCCTGGACCATAAGTTGGGGAAGCCTCATAGTGGCGCTGGCCAAGAGGAAGGCGTCCGGTTGCTGCCTCAGCAATAGGTCGGTCTGTTGCTCTGAGAGGTTTTGCGCTTCGTCGTACACGACGAAGAGCGGTCTCCTTATGCCGGCAGCATCTGTACGCTTAGCCAACGCATCCCAGGTCGAAGTTCCTGTCGTGTCGATGTCGGCCTTGAAGATATTCCGGTTGCCGCCTTCCATATCCTTCTGATTGAAGGTTCCCACGGTGGCGAAGAACACCAGGGGTTTGTCAGCCACTTCAACGTCCGAGGGGTCGTATTCGCTGAGCAACCTCACCGTCGCGCCACCGAGGAGGTGGTTGTATTTTCCTCCGTTTGAGACGTTCGCATAACTCTGCTCAACGACGACTCGCCCCTTGGACAGCCATAGGATGACAGGAGCAACCGACATTGGGGCGGCCATCTGGCGTACGGCGTCGGCTAGGATGACCGTTTTCCCGGCCCCTGTAAGAGCAGCTAACGACTGGAAGAACGGCACGGATTGTGGGTTGTTTTTCGTGCCCTTGAGCACTTCGTTTCCCTGATATTCGAGAAATCGATCGGCCATTTGTGTGGACGCTCGCCTCTGGAACTGAAAAAGCTCGATCATTACTCTGCTCCCCGGTCAGTGTAAGACTCGGTCCTCATGTCCAGGCCGAAGTCAATCAGTATCTGATCAGGGATCCTATAGAAACGAACGTCTTCAGTGCCGAATAGGTTGTACCGCGCGTAGACGTTGTAGACGGGCTCCAACTTTGCTCGGCTGCCCTCGGCTACACAAGCTTCGTAAACTTCTTCAGTGAGGTCTGTATTGCCGTCGGGCCCGTCCCACACAAGGTAGAAGCCGTGCCGATCAGCGTTGCGCGCGACCAGGTACTGGTAATTCGCTTCCTCATAGGGAACCAAGGAGGATCCGCGGCGCCGACCTGAATCATGGTGCGAGGCAATGACTGTGTCCAGCATTTCGTCTCGTTCCATGCGTAGGACCGCTTTTGCGTCCACTGTCTTCGTCAGTGTCTTGAACGCGAAGCCGCCTCCCAGCGGCTGGCCCTTTCCGTTGGCCCACTGGCCTGTAATGGCGCGCCTGAGCCGTTCAGCTGTAAGTGTGCGCGCATATGAATCCCCTTTGAGCGGGCGCCCCTGCTCCACGAGAATGAACCTTCGGTCCGAACCGGTCACCCCGTTCAGCGCCAGCACGGCGTGGCCTGTTGTACCTGATCCTGCGAAGGGGTCCATGATGAGCCCATCGGGGGGACACCACAGCTGGATGATTTGTTGCATAAGCATCAAAGGTTTGACTGTCTCAAAGCCATGCCCTCTGCCCACGACAGCATCGAGTTCGCGGATACCTGTCTGGCTGTGTCCGACGGTTTCGTGTTCCCAAGAAACTGACCCCAGTTCCTCAGGCATGGAGTCAAAATCGGAGTCTGCCCAATAGGTCATAGGCACGATGCCCTTTTTGACCTTCTCCAGGTATCTCTTACGGTTAGGTCGGCCCTGTCCATCTTTGCCGAACCACAGTTCAGGCCAGACCTCGTTATCCCGCACTTTCTCAGCAGCAATCCGGGAACGCTCAAGCACATCAGGATCGACGCTTCCGTCCGACTTTGCCCCTTTTAATACCAATGCAGGCGAAGGTGCATGATCGTGCAGATCCAAGGTCTGGTAGCTAGAACCCCACTCTTCCAGCCATTTCTTCATCCTCGCTCGGCTCGCAGCCCAGCAGCGGCCCTCTGGCGGATACTGCACTTCGCCGGTAAAAGGATTCTGTATTCCATACACCTGGCCGGCATGAGTCGACGCGCCCATGGCTGTTGCGTTGTCTACCCTCCACAGGCCTTGAGGGTCAGCGTCGGGATTCCGATATTTCGCATCGGTGGATGCTCCTCGCTCCAGCAAGCCTGTCTTCACGTATTCTGCGTCCCGAGCGTAAACAAGGACGTACTCGGTAGCCGTGGACACGTTGCCGTCGTGGCTCTTGGGGGCGTAGGCCTTTTGCCAGTTGATGATGGCTAGTCGATTCTTCTCCTGGAAGATTTCGTCCAGCATCTGCCCTAGATGGAAGAGCTCGCGGTGATCGATGCAGATCGCCAAGACGCCGGACTGCTTAAGCATCGAATGCATCATCTGCAGGCGGGGGTACATGAACTTCATCCACTTGGTATGGCGCGCAGGGTCCTCATAGCTGACGAAGTCTCCGAGGCCTGGGTCATTTGGGTTGTCGTCCCATTTGTCGTTGTAACGGAAGTCGTTCCCCGTGTTGTAGGGCGGATCCGTGACAATCAAGTCAACGTGGCCCCGCCACCGATAGAGGGATGCCAGTGCCTGAAGGTTATCTCCTTCAAGCAGCAGATTATCTGACTGTTCCTCATGACTACCCTGAGAAAGGCCCGCGATGCGGCGCTGTACGCGAGGACGTACGAGACGAGAGATCCTACGAGCCTGCTGCTTTCCCGTGAACGAGAGATTTACGCCCGCACCAGTCTTCTCTTGGATGATCTCGATGAGCTGCTCAACTGTGAGAAGCTCAAGGTCTTGTAGGTCATCCATGAAATTTCCTTCAAAGTGGTGATACCGGGGGTCAACACGGACCTTGGTATGGGTGGGGGCTGGTCGCCCATTGCGAGACAAATCGGCCACACCTTTGAAGTGAGGCCGATCTTAGTCATTAGATCAGGGGCCGCAGACAATCTTGAAAACACAAGCCTGAATCGCCTGCACTAGCGGCTCATGCCCTTCTGCAGGAGCTTTGTCTGGCCGTTGGCTCCGCGCGTCTTGCGGGCCTTCGGGCTGCGCCCTGGAGCCTTGGCCACGGCCGCGCTGGGCGGGGTGCCCTGGTCCTGGTCGGCGCTGAGCCGTGCCTGGACGGCCTCGCTGTCGGCCACGCTTTCCAGGCTGGCCGCCAACTCCTGCCGGCGCTCGGCCGAGTCGTACTTGATGCCGGCCTCTTCGCGCAGCGCCTCGGGACGCTGATTCTCTTCGGTCACGTCCTGTTCGCGGTCCTGGTCTTCCCGGGAAGCCTCAGCCAGCAGCTGCTCAGCATGGGCGTTCTCGTCACGGCCGGCGCTACGCTCGTGCTCTGCTTGCTCGCGGTCCCGTTCGGCCTTCGCCAGGGCAGCAGCCACGGAGGCCTCGTCGGCACCCACGTTGTCCACGTCCAGGCCGTAGCGGCGTTGCACCTGGTCACGGATCACATCGGCCGCGCTGCGCGCCGCCGGGTCCTGGTTCTTCCACGCGGTGGCCGCCTCGTGCACCCTCTCGACGTCGCGGCCGCTGGCCATATTCCACCAACGGTTGTCCATCACTGGGGCGAGCTGTGCACGGGCCGCTGCCCGCTCCGAGTCGAACCGGGCCTGTAGCTCCCGGGCCTGCTGTTCCTCGTCCGCCTGAGCGCGGCGCAGGGCCTGCTCGCTTGCCCTGGCCATCTGCTCACCCAGTCGGCCGGCGACAGTCAGCCCGACACGTGACATGCCCTCGATAGCCTCTTCGATCCCGTCAGATTCACTCATGGTTCCCCCTCCTGGTGTTATCTCTCAATGTCCGGGCGGTTGGTTCCGCCTCGGGTGGTTGCGTGGGTGCGTGCCTGCTCATACTTCGGCGGCAGCACCGAACTGGCGGAGCGTCCCGGAGCCTGGCCGACTTTACTCGTGCGCACGGCTTCGGCCGCTTCGTTGTCTACAGCAGGGACTGATAGGGGAGCGCTCGGCAGGGTGGCGGCAACCTGGCTCAGCTGGTGCTTCACCAGGTCACTGATCTGGCGCGCCCTGCGCAGGTCGTTGGACGCCTTGTGCATGTCATGGACGGCCTTGGCAAGGTTCAGTAGCTGGCGCAGCATGATCGCTTGGGCTGCCGTTCCGGTGCCTCCCATGGTGGCCGCCATGAGGACTAGGGACGCGCCCCGGGCGGACGGCCCGATGCTGCGGACCGGCCGGGCCGGGTAGCGGCGAAGCTGTGCCGTTTTGGACAGCTGGTCGGCCGCCGCTGCCAACGGTCCCGGTGTTGATTCGGTGGCAGTTGACCAGGCAGCGAATGCTCCTGATGTCTCCCGGGCGACGTGCGCCCAGGTCGCGTGGTCGTCCATCGGGACGGCGCGCAAGGTCTCGCGCAGCCGGGCAACCTCGTTGCTGTACTGCTCCCACATCTGCGGATCTGGTTCGTGCGCCTCCCGGCCGACGTTGATCGGACGCCGGCCACGTGCGGCCGCGCTCCACTCTTCGACGGCCGCGCCTGCCAGCTCGGGACTATCGTCCCACGCTCCGCGTAGTCGAGGCAGGGTCAAGTCCTTGGCCAGGTGCCCGCCGCCGAACCACACTGGCCGGCCTCCCTTGGGCGGCCGTTCGGCAACAGAGTAGCCCACCACAACATCGTCACGGCCGGCTGCGTAACGCGGTTTGATCATGGCACCCGTGCGACGGAAGCGGCGCACAAACTCCGCTTCGTCCTGGGCCGCCGTGGCGCACGCGCGGACCTTGCGGGCCAGTGAACGGCGTTCCGGTTCGTCCATGCCTCGGCGCTCGGCCGCTTCGCGCTCACCAGGTCGCAGTCCACGCATTGCGTAGAAGGGGGACAGTTCTTCCAAGCCGTGCTTCTTCTCAAGCGCCCGGGCCGCGTCTTGGGCACGCTTGTAGTCCAGGTGGCTGCTCCATTTGGTGCCGTCCTCGCGCACCATAGAAGCCGCAATGTGGATGTGGTCATTGCCGGCTTTGCTGTATCCGTGGCGGATCGCCACCCATGTTACGGGGGCCTTTCCGCTGGCCTCAGTGAACCCCATTTGGTCCATGAACTCATTGGAGATCTCGGCCCACTTCTCATCGGTGAGGTCGCCTTCCTCCGCGCGCAGGCTGAGGGAGCAATGCCATACGTGGCCGCCCTTTACGTCCACCCCGAGAACGTTCTTGGCCTGATCGAGTTGATGCGCGATGGACAGTGCGGCGTCACGGTTCAGCTGGTCGTCATTGTGCCACGCCATGATCGGCGCGGAACCGGCCACCAGGTGCGGGTCAGTGTGTTCATTGGCACGCCCTGGGCCTGCCAGGTACACCAGCAATCCGGCCATGCGGTCGCCCTTGGTGACGTTCGGAATCATCAGCCTGCCAACCCGTCGATGATGCCATTCATCCGGTCCGCAATTTCACGCACGCGGCCTAGGGCCACGCGAGCTTCTTTGGGAAACTCATCGGTGGCGTTGGCGTGTTTCGCAAGCTGGTTCACGTTGTTGGACAGTGCAGCCAGGTAGCGGCGTGCGGCCATGAAGTCAGTAGCCAGGGCGCGACGCTCCGCGAGTGAATCGGAGGACTGCGCATACAGGGCGGCACTGACCAGGATCTCTGAGGGGCTGCGCCCGGTCTGTTCTTCCAGTACGTAAAGGCGGGTTCGTTCCTGCTCCGACATGGACACACGCACGTATTGGGTTTCACCGTCGATGTTCGCACGGCGACGACGGTTCAAGCGACGGCTGGAACTCTGTTCCTCAGCCATGCAGTACCGCCTTTCCATGCCCAGCGCAGCGCCCCGGGTTCTCCGGGATCACACGTCAAGTGTGACGCATCCTCGGCGCGAAGTCGAGGATCAAGCCCACTTATGGCACATAAGTGTATAGCTTGCTCCGCCGGAGGACTCCGCATGAAAGAACTCACTTTCGAAGAAGGTGAGGGTGCGCCTTCGCCATACTGCGTCCTTCCGTTAGCTCTGGCGTGCTGAAATTCCGTTCCACTAGACTGGGCGCCATGGCTAACCACATTGATGCAGAGAAGATCGAACACGAGTTGCAGCAGCGGCTCAGCAACCGCATGGACTCCGTCCGCGAACTCGTCAGGTCGAGGCAAAAAGTGGCCGACGCACGCGACGCCCTGGGCGCGGCCGAAGACGAAGACGCGCGCCGCTACCAGGCAGCACTCACCGCGGGCTGGACCGTCGACGAACTGCGCTCGGCTGGCCTCAACGAGCCGGAAAAGAAACTGCGCGTTCGCAAGCGCGCGACACGTCGCAGCACGCCGACGCCGGAGGCCTCGGAACAGAACGAACAGCCGCAGCACCACAGCTAGCCTCTCGACCACATGTGCACAGCAAAAGCAATTTCCTTCGGGCTTTTCCTGCACACAAGATGGACGACAGGAACCAACTGACCGCCTGCACACAACCGCCAGGTCACCACACACGAGAACCTCACCCAACACAAACCAGCGGATGTGCACAGCCTCCAAACTCCCCCATCCCGGCTACTGATTATCGCTGCTCCTGGCGCACCATCAAGGGCGCTGCGCGCCACTCCCTGATGGGCCTTCCGGTCCACCCTTCACCGCGCACCAACGCAAACGTTTCGGCCATTATCGGGATGCGGGGCAACACCGGGCTTGGGGTACAAAAAGGACCTGGGTCCACAAGGCAGGCCAGCCAATGATTGTCGCCTTTGAATGTGGGTCGCAGCTCTGCGCTTCTTCCGCAGGACTGAGTGGCGCTTCGCGGTTGATGCCCATCAGGTGGTGCGTCGTTGGAGATGTGTCAGAGTATGGTCGTCATCGTGATGAATGAAGGTGCAGTCCACACTAAAGCGGCTGATTGGTTATATGAAGCCATCGAGCGCGTCGATGGAGACGTACTACTGGCTAGTCCGTACCTGTCCTACGACGTCTGCCGGCGGTTGGCGCAGGTAGCTTGCCGATCAGACTACAAGTGGCAGCTCTTTACGTGCCTTGATCCCAGCGCCGTGGCAAACGGGTTTTTGCGGACCGATGGCTTGGCGGAACTCAAACATAGCGGTGTCAACGTTCGTCATGTAGACAGATTGCATGCCAAGACGTTCGTTGTCGGCGGGCGGGGATTCCTCGGGTCGGCAAACCTGACTGGCGCCGGACTGGGTAGTTCAGCGGCGCCAAACATGGAGCTGGGTGTTGAATTGAGGGCAGCCCAGGTCGTATCCGTCAAGGTTGCCATGCAGAGTTGGTCGAGTCGCGAAATCACTGCGGAAGAACTCAATGAGCTTCACGCACAGGCAAAGCAGCTGACCCGGGCAGCAAGACCTTCCTCAGATGGTATGGACAGTGTTTCCGGGCTGGCGCTTGTGGAGCAACTTTTGTTGGATGCCCGTGATAGTGGGCGTACCCTTTGGCTGAAATCCGAATACGGTGCCCCCGCGTTGGACCAGTGGCGCAGCGAGTGGTTCTTCGGCAGCCCCCAAAAAGGAAAAGGCAAGGGGCGGCCAAGCATTAAGCCCGGGGACCTGGTCCTGATCTGTGCCCAGACCAGGGATTGCTACGCCGTCGTAGAAGTGACCTCAAAGCCGGAAGAGCTGCCCAAGGATTACGTCGAAGAGCGAGGTCATGAAGCGGATCGCTGGCCATGGGTGAGTCGGACCAAACCACGCTTCGTTCCGGATGAATTGCTTGAGCTCAAAGCAAACGAGATCGTCCGCAGCACCGGTGGCCTCCAAAATGGTCACATTCGGTTGAGCTTCGAGCAGTTCACAAACGCAGTTCGCTCACTTGCAAGACTCATAGCTTAATTGCGGTGGCTCGGACTGGTTGATACCCCTGAGGTTCTCCTACGCCGAGGGTTAGTGCTTTGATCTCCCGAGCCACGGCCAAGGTGGCGTCCAGGTCGTCCCGGTTGTAGGCCAGAAGCCGTTGCTTCACACCGGGATCGGATTCTGCTGGTTGGCCGGCGGCTTGGAGGTAGAGCATCTGAGCTTGCATCCCATCGGCAATGTCAGAATTGTGCGGAACGGCAAAGTACTCAGCGATTTCTTTGAGTCCGAGGCTTGGTGCAGGTAAGCGGAAACTGCGCTGGGCCCAAACGTACAGATCAATGTGCTCCCGGCCGTGAAAGGGATCTGTCTCCTTGAGTCTCCGGGCTGCCTTGCCCATCGCGGGCAGGTCGGCACCGCGACCCGCCCACGTCACGATCGGCAGCTGTAGGTGTTCGCCAAGGAGACCTCGGAGATCATCGAGGAGCGCTCGTTCGTTCTCGTCGGTGTCGTCGGCCCAGAACTGGTGGAATTGTGCGGGCCCGGACTCCGTGACCACTGCAGCCCCTGCCAGCCAGATCCGTTCACCCCATGGGGGCGTGAGGTATTCGAGGTCGACGGCGATGAACGCGTCCCCAATAGGCGGCGGGTCTCCGAAGACCCGCGCTGTGCCTTCTTGGAAGGCGCGAGCGTGCTCTTGCCAACGTCGGATCATCGAGGCGGAGCATCGCGGCCCGCCATGGTGGCGGATCGCGGCGGCGAGCTTGTCAGGGTCCCATTCCAGCAATCCGAGATAGTCACGCACTTTAAGCCCTGAGAGGGCGCGTTCGAATTCGAAGCCGACGCCGTGCAGAAGGCTGACGTGCCTTCGGGCGATCGTGCTTCGTCTGACCTCGTCACGGCGCACGTTGGTACAGACATGGCATTTGCACAAACGGGGCTCCACCGGCGCACTCCGGGCTTGGCGGACCTCGGCGAGGTAGTTCGTCACCTGTGCGATGCGGTGCGATGAGATGGCAAGCTCGACAGGCCATGGTTCGTTGTTGCGGCGCAGGATGATGATGCCCTTGGGGTTGTCGCTTCCAGTGGTGCGGCGGGGCGTGAGGAGAAGCCAGTAGAAGGCGAGTTCGAGTTCGTCGGACGGCAGGACATCTTTGTGCGATTTGTATTCGATGGGCCAGAACTCGCCGTTCTGCGGGTCAATGCCATCGGGCTGGCCGTAGATCTTAAGTTCTTCGTTGAAGAGGAGTGGCGGGTGCAAGATGACGGTGCCCTGGTCGAGCAGTTCGTCGAACTGTTCGGCCGAGGTGAGCTCGACGGTAGGGGCCATTGCGTCGACGCGGTCATGGAACTCCTGGCCCTGAGCAATGAGGTCAAGGATGAAGTCGTCGAAGAGGTCGGCCGGGTCGAGCTCGCCGCGATGCAGGAGCGAGTACGTGTAGGGGCAACGGACGTAGGTCATCAGCTCGGTCTTGGTCACCCATTCCTGGGAAAGCTCCGACGCGGCTGGGACGGTTGGCGTGATCATGCGTGGCACCGCACCGGCTGGGCGATCCAATGGTCCCGGTTCCGGAACACGGCTGTGATGACGGCGCCGGTCGATCGGTCGACAACAACGCCGATGCGGCCGAGTTGGCGCATCTGGCGGTTGGGTCCGTAGTCGCTCTGTTCGTAGGTCACGTCGGGCTGGTTCAGGGCTCTGAGCAGCTCGGCGTTGGGGATGCCCCGTTCGGCGGCTCGCTTGCGCGCATGGTGGGTCAGGTGCCAGCTGGGGGCGGGTTTCTCGGTCTGGTCGAACATCATTCGGCTCTCTCTGTGGTCGGCGTTTGTGCGCCGGTGGGTGGGTGAGAGCCAGGTCCGTCCCGTACGCTTGGGAGTGGTGGGACCGCGCGTACGTGCGGATCCTGGCGCGAAGGGCCCGTTGCCGCGGGCCCTTCGTTGCATTTTCGGTCAGTCCGATGCGTCCCCAGGAGCGTCGGGTTCAGCCTCGGGCCGGCCATCGGCGGAGGCGGTTGAGGTGGTGCTGTCGCGCACGACCATGGTTCGCTCCACGTCGTGGAGAAGTTCGATGCGCCTGCGGAGGACGGCTTCGTCCTCTTCTATCAATGGCTTCAGCTCGCGCCACGTGTTCTGTGCTGCGTCTATGAATCCCGCTAGGTACTCGTCGGCGTCGATGTCAAGGTCATCTGGTTCCAAGGAGGAGAGAGCGCCGGAACCGTGTTTCCGCAGCCACGGGCCCAGGGTTTCGAAGTCCGAGCGCTGACCGATTTTGAGGTAGTTTTGGCTGCCCTCAGATACGGCGTCGGCCCTCCCCAGCATGAATTCTCGATCCTCGTCGTCTTCCTCTCCGATCGGCTCGACGATCAGCTCATTGATGTCGCGGAGCTCCCTTACGGTCGCAGTTTCCTTCGCCCATCGAGCACCGTCGGCCGCACCGATCGCCCGGCGACCTTGCGGAGTTGTGCGTTGAAGCCGCAGTGCGGCAGTCAGGGCCTCGATCTGCCCGCCCACCCCCTGCTCTCTGGCTTGGACGGCCTCTCGAAGTGCCTTTTGGCAAATTGCAGAAGCCTCAATTCCGGTGCTCTTGACCGAAGCCGCCAAGTCATCCTGCAGGTATATGTTCAGCCGGGCCATTTGCCCCTCCATTTCTCTCTATGCACACTATGCAGAACGTAGTGTGCATATGTCAAGACACTTCGCCGCTCCCAGAGATGAGCGAGTCCCCGCAAGCAAGAGGGCGACTCGAAAACCTACAGCTTTACAAGACACCGCACGCCCTGCCGGCCCGAGTGATCACCGTCCCGGAATTTTCCCGGAGTCGCGCGGAAGCCGTCGACGGGATGAATGTCCCATAAAGTCGTCTCATCGTCCATCGTGTCTCACGGCCCGTTTTAGGTGTTTCCGAGACAGGATGGTCTCGTGAGACAGCTCGGGTACACCAGAATCAGCACCGCCAGCCAAGACCCCCAACTTCAACTCGATGCACTCCTCGCCGCAGGCGTCCAGAAGCGCGATGTGTTCGCCGATGTCACCTCCGGAAGCAGAACGGCGATCGAGCGCCCCGGAATGAAGAAACTGCTCGAATACGCCGAACCCGGCGACACCGTAGTTGTCTGGCGGGTCGACCGGCTCGGCCGGTCCCTGATCGACGTCCTGAACACAGTCAATCTGCTGAGCGAACGCGGCGTGCACATCCGATCCATATCGGACGGAATCGACCCCGCAACCTCGACCGGACGGATGATGCTGAACATGCTTGCCACCTTGGCGGAGTACGAGCGTGAGCTGATCGTAGAGCGCGTCAACGCCGGAATCGCCGCAGCCCGGGACTCCGGCACCCGCTTCGGTCGCCCTCCGGTCAATCCGGAGGTCATAGCGGAAAAGCTCGTCATCGTCGCCGATGCCCGCAAACGCGGACGCACCGCGGCCGACGCAGCCGCCCTCGTCGGCTGGAGCCGTGCGACGCTCTACCGCCACCAAGCTGGCCTCAGCGCCCCGAAGTGAGCACGCACCGCATCGGTCCCCGAACGCAAACCTGAAGGGCCGAGTGCCAACCGCTGGTCGCGGTCAGAGCTGGAAACTCGTCGACTGCCGGTGACCGCAAGGGACGCACCGATCTACGTTCGTGCGGCCCTAGAGGTCTCGCAGTTCCCGCCACCTTTCGCCGTCCCACAGCCAGCCCAGGAGGGACCGAGCGTGAACGACCCACAAATGTGTAATGGCGGAATCCAGCTGCGGCTTGGTCGTAGGGAGACCCCATCCCTCGTTCGCCCCAAAAGGAGGTGCCTCACTGCTGAGTGGGCGGGCGATGTTGTACCAGGTGTCGTCGTTTAGCCACACGAACAAGTGGCGCTGCTCGGCGGCGGATGCGCGCAGCTTCGTCGCATTGTCGGTCTTCTCATTGAGTTCCTCCATCAGCCGGTCAAGTGACTCGTCGCTGCCGCTCACCGAGCCGCCACTTCCAGTGCTGACCAAAAGACGGTGAACGTGTTCCGGATCCTCTGGGCCGCCCGGATGTGGGACGTGAGTTGCTCTCTCGACGCCGGCTTCGAGTAACGGTCGGTAGATATGAGAGAGTTCACCCCCCTCGAAAACGTGCACGCCTGCGGGCTGATCGTCGAAGAACGTCTCGCCCGCAAACTCCAGTTCCGCGATCGCCGGCTGCACTCGCTGCACGAAGGTCTTCATCCGCTCTTGGGTGTCCGAAGCGAATACGAGCCAGCATCCCTGCAATCTCGTCGGAGAGCCTTTCGCCTTGGACCTTGAAAGCGCGGCACGAGCGCCCTGCTTCTCGCCGTCGGTGACAGCCGTAACTTCGAGAGCGACGGTGCCATCCGTGGAGATGTAATCGACTCCGCCGTGGGTGTCCGCGTGCTCGAGCTGAATCCCCATCACCCGCTCAACGATCTGCTTCGCGATGGCCTCATTCGGACGTTCCTGGTTCATCGGTCTCCTCCGCTCGCGAATACCGCACGTGTGTACATGAAGTAATTGTGCCCAGACTTCTTCCTTGCCACGAATATTAGGTGCCTGCTAAAGGATCGGCTTACGGGCGGGTATGGCCACCTTGGATGTGCACAGCCTCCTGAACTCTCCCCCATCCCGGCCTCTGATTGTCGCTGCTCCTGGTGCGCCGTCAAGGGCGCTGCGCGTCACTTCGTGATGGGCTCCGGCCCACCCCTGACCGCGCACCCCGCGCAGACATTTCGGCCTTTACCGGGATGGGGGAAACTGTGAACTCGGGACACAAAAGGCCCCTTCCGGGGCCACTTCCCTAATAGAGAGTCAACTATCGATAAATCCGTAGTACGTAAAGCTAGGATGCTTCTTTGTCTTTTAGGGTGAAGTCGATGCCTGTTTCCAGAAGCATCTTCATGGTGTCCAAACTAGCGCTGAACGGTTCGTCAATGAGCATCTTATTGACAGCGTTTATGGCCCACACGAAGGGTGCGACGACTGTCCCCAGGTGGTCGTTCAGAGCTTGGTGTCGCGCCGGGAAGTAGACGCCAACTTTGCCGTCGTCGCCTTCGTCGATGTAGCTGTTGGAGACTCCCAAGGAGGCGTGACTGTACTCGCTGTACATCTTGTAGATGACATACAGCGGTGTCTCGCCAGAGTCCAGCGACTTGACCATAAGATCAAAGCGTTTTGCCTGCCCCGCCCTATCGTTTTTCGGATGCTGTTCCTGGGCAATGACCGCTGCAACCGTCCGGTTTAACTCCTCGTTGGAGTCGAACCCCTCCATCTCGGCAGCCAGGTTCTTCTTCTCTCGCTGCTGGTCCCAGCGCAGGGCTTCGAACCCATCTGCACCAGTGAGTGACAGCCATACGCAGGTGACACCCAGCTCGAAGATCGAGCGAGCCAGGATACCTCGCGCTATACGGTCGCTGGGGTTGGTGTTCAGGTAGGTGCGCATGCACTCGGCGGCGGCATTGGCGAAGCCAACGCAGTGGAGGAATGCGTTGACGTCGTCACCGTCGTCCTTCTTGGCTTTGAGGCCACGCTGATCAAACCAGGCATCGATCAGACGTTCGACGTGGCGCTGTAGATTGGCGTCTGTTGTCTTCAGGCTCAACTGTTGTCCTTGAGACGACGGGCCGTAGCGCCGGGTGTCGGTACACCGTCCCTGAACCAGCCTTCGAGCTGGGCGACTTCTTCTGCTGCCGGTGAGTCGATCTCCCCCCGGCGGATCTCGGCTTCGATACGTTCGGAGAATGTGCTTTCCACGTTGTTACCTTCCGAAGTCTTTGCCGCTCTGAGGCCGGCGGCCGTGGCGTGCAGCTCGTGTTGTCGAGGCGGCACGAACAGCCGCCAGGGTGTCGGAGTCTACGAGGTGTCCGCCGGTCTTGGCGCGGCCCTGCGTCGTCTCCAGCTTCGGCGCAGAGTCTTTGTCTGCGACGCGGTACACCTGGTACTCAATGACGCAACCGTAGTCCGCGGCAATTGCCGCTGCGTTGGCGGCGCAGACGGATTTCGTGTCGCTCGGTTCGTTGAACAGTGATGCCGGGAAAGACTGCGGAACCCAGCGCCCTCCCAGCTCAGCGTCGAGGCCGGCGGCCGTTCCGTTTTCGGCGTCGAGGTAGCCGCGCTCCCAGCGGCCCATAGTGCGCGCCTCGCTGACTTCCTGCGTCGTCTCGACGTCGGCAACCAGGACGTCATAGCCGGCCGCCTGGAGACGGTCCAGCAGAATCCTGGCCTGCTTCTCGTTACCCAGGGTGCCGTCGATGATGACATTCATCCCTGACTCCAGCGCCTCGGTACGTGCCTTCTTGGCGAGGATGGATGACTCCGTGTGCACCAGGGCCGCCAACTCGCGCGGGTAGAACTTCTCCCCCGCTGCTTCGAGGGCACGCACCTCGTCTGGCACCAGGTAACTGTCGTAGCTTCCATCCTGGCGGGCCTGTTGCAGCAGCTCGTCCTTGAAGTCGTCCGCGTTGATCGGCAGCCAGTGCTCGGGCTGCGACCGGGTTGCCTGGATAAGGGCGGCCTGCGCAGTGGACTTACCGGCGCCTGGAGGGCCGGCAAGGACAATCGCCTTCTTGTCGCGGCGAACCCCGGGGCGTGACTCTATGAAGCGTGCCAGGATCTCATTGTGCAGCCGGCGGCGGTCCTGGCGCGGCTCGCCTCGGCGGACGTTAAACCACTCAGGATTCTGGGCGGTCGCTGTCTTGCTCTGGGCGGTCAGCGGTCCTCCGTCTGCGCCCAGGCGCTCCAAGGTGGCCCGGTGCGCTGCTGCCTGGTCTTCGGTAGTCACGCTTTACAGCGTAGTCATCAGACTTCGGAGGCCTCGTCGGACGCGTCCAGAATCTGGTCGTAGGCGTCGCCATCGATGAGTCCTTCATCAAAGGCCCGGCCGACTTCCGCGAACGATCCCGGAGTGTCGAAGTACGGCGTGGACTCCCACTCGGCCGCCGCTGCGGCCGCGCCCTCGTTCTTCGCATATGGCCAGGCTGACAGCTCGCGGATCATGGCGTCGCGGTCGATGTCTCCGGCCGCGTAGCGCTCTGCGATCTCGTAGGGGCTGGCACCACTGAAACCCTCGGGAACGGGCTTCACTCCCCTGGCCTCGGCCTGTGAGAGCAGCCGGCTAATGGCCGGCTGGCTGACGCCCAGGGCGCGGGCGACAACGCGCTGGTCGGCACTTTCCACGGCAGCGCGGACGTTCCTGATGTAGTCCAGGCCGCCCAGCTCGCGGCGCGCACGGGCGCGGCGGGCATTGGCAATGGCGCTCTCGGAGCTGGTGATCGTCATATCCGAACCTCCTTCGATATAACTAATGTTATCAGCGCCGCCGGCCCCTGTCAGTTGGATCGTAGGACGGGCTTATGCGCCCGGCTGGAACAAAAGAACGAAAAAACTAAGAACTAGAGGCAAACCGCCGAGCACGTAGAAGAAGTTCAGCTTGTGGGCGGAATGCAGTTGGCCAAGCCACGTGTTCCAGGGGCTGGCATCGCCGATTGTTTTTGTTAGCGATACATCCACGCCTAGATCTCGAAGTTTCTTTTCGAGGCTCATTCCTTCTTGCACGGCTCCGACCAGCAGTCGGTGGTACCACTGCCGATCAACAAACCAGAAAGCTAGCCATAGCAACAGCCCCAGGACGGGGACCAACAGTGCGGGTGACTTATGTCCCAGCCCTAGAAGCTCGATGCTTTTGCCGTCCTTAAAAGCAACGAAAGTCGCACCAAGCGCGAACGTTAAGGCAGTCAGCCAAAGGGCTCTAATTCTCCAGCTGAGGTCGTTGAAATGCTGCTGAACCTCGATCGTCTTCTTCCAAGCGTCAACGTGAGCGTCAACTAGGCTGTTATCTGGCAACTCCGACCTAATGGAAGTCGAAGATTTCAAGAAGTTCATGGAAGCCTTTCGCTAAGGAGTACGAGGGAACGGGTGTTACTTTTGGCGGGGACAGCTTCTCACGCTCGATATCAGCCTCTGTCCAGTGAGAAACACGCCGCAGCTGCTCGTATGCGGGCTTTTCATGGCTCACGCCGTACTTAGCATGGGCATCAATGACTCCTACATCCTGAGCCATGGCAATGTCCTTGTGGAGACTGTCGCCGATGTAGGCCACTTCGGAATAGGGCACGCCGTAGGGGGCCAGGATTTCCTGCAGCACTTCGGGGTTCGGTTTTATCGCTCCGTCCGCCACGTTCTCGTGCTTAGTCTCGGCCAGTCCGTAGTTTTCGGCCGAGTACCGGCGAAGGCTTACGGGGTCAAGCCCCTTTGGGCTGTCATGGTCACGCGGAGACCAGACGGCCTCCAGTAGCCCGTCGAGCTTGAGCGTCCTCAACCGCCACTCTGTCCAAAACCTGGGCGACTCTGTATACCCGACGACAGGCACCCCTGCCCTGCGGAGAAACGTCAAAGTTTCAATGACACCCGGATACAAGAAGGTTTCCTTGAGCCGTGCACTGTTCTGCTGGTGGAGCGCATCATCGAAGGCCGCCCTCGGAGAGACGTCGCCGGCAAGTTTCTGCAGGCAAGGAAGCTCGTCTACAAGCCATGAGTACTCCGTGGTTCCCCTTCGCCGATGAATGACCTGAGCTTCTTCTTCCAGCAGGGAACGCTCAATGCCAGAGGCGGCCGCCAGACCGTCCAAAAGAGCGCCAAATGATGCATGCCAGGCATGAAACCAGTCCCACAACGTGTTGTCCAGGTCCGTGACAAGCAGGGCCACCCGTGGTTTGGTTCCATCCGGATTAGTCATCTCCGGAGTATAGGCAGAGGGGCACGACATTGTTTTCCCACCCACGAGACTCACGAGTGGGGAATTTCGCGGTAGCCCTGCCTAGAAATTGCGGTCTGCGCCTTCTCCAGTTCGGCACCCAGCTCGGCTGCCAGCTGCGCCGCCCTGGTCAGATGGTCAGTGGCGGCGGCCACGGAGGCGACGGGGTCGCGGTTGTCGTCCTCGTACACGTCATACTCGTCCAGGGAGCGGCCAAGAGACCTGGCCAGCTGGGTGCATGCCTGGGGCAGCAAGTGCCCTACTCCCTTGAGGTTGCCCAGCACGCTGTAGACGGTAGGGGCAGCATGAACCTGAGTGATCGTCAGGTGGTTAATCGTACGGATTGCCTCGTAGGCGTCATCCGCTGCACGGATGACTTCGGGGGTCTCCTCGTTGTCACGCTCTTCGTTGGTGCTCATCCTGGGATCCTTTTCTTCAGCGGCGTCCGCGTGCGATTTTGCCGGAAGGAACGTTCGGGAACGGTTTGCCGTCGTTGTAGGTCTTTTCGCGCCTCATCATCCTGTCGAGCGCTGCTTCCCGCAGAAAGTCGGAGAAGGAAGCTTCCCGCTCCCCCGACGTCGTGGGAGTGTGGTACCAGGATGCGCGGATGCGTTCGAGTTCTGCTTCGTCGGAATAGAACGATCCCTTCGGCTTGGGCTTGCTGCCGGCCTGGCCACTTCGTATGAGGCGTTCGGCCTGTTCATTGCCGGCGCGGCCGGTCTGGAGGACATGGCTTTCCTCAATGACCGTTGACTCCACCGCCGGCGGCTGGGAGTTCTGGTGCTCGATGGGGTGCGCAGCGCCAAGCGTGCTCTTCTTGCGTTCGGGTCGCTGTGCCATGTCAGGCCTCCAAGGTGCTGTAGTCGTGCTTTGGGAACATCTTTTCCAGGTGGGGCCGCAGCTCCAGCTCATCAAGGGCGGCAAGATGCCTGGCGTAAATCTCGTACGTCTGCCGCGCCTTGTCGTCCGGCCACTCGTCCAGTCCCAATCCGGCCTCCTGTGCGTCCTGGATGACGCTCCAGAAGGGAACATAAGGGGTGAGGATCGTCCAGGGGGATGCCTCGATAAGGTCATTGATCCACGAGCGGTGGGTGATCGTGTTGCGGTTTCCGTTGACGATAACGCCGGCTACAGTCAGCAAGGGGTTGTAGTAACGGGCGACGCTGTCAAAGCTCAACTGCAGCTGGCTCAGGCCGTCCAGCGAGAACTTACCCGGCGTACACACCACCAAGGCCCGGTGTGCCGCCGCCAAGGCATTGATGGTGTGAAGCTCCAGGCTCGGGGCGCAGTCAATGAGGATGACATCGAAACGGTCATCTACCTGCGCCAGCGCTTCCCGTAGCCGGTACTCGCGGCCATGCTCGCTTTGCAGCTGCTGAATAGCTTTCGTCGTGTTCGGGTTACCTGGAATCACTGTCAGGCACTCCCAGATGCCGTCCACCTCTACCGCGTGGATGGCCTCCCCCATCAACACATCAGCGAACGTCAACTGGTCCGGCTCCACCGCTTCGGCAGCAAGGATCCCGCTGAGATTGCCCTGCGGGTCGGCGTCGATCGCCAGAACGCGCTTACCCTCGGTGCACAGAGCCCGCGCCATATTGATGGTTTCGGTTGTCTTCCCGACCCCACCTTTCTGGTTGATGATCGCGTATATCGTCGCGGCCACATTATCTCCAATCACTCCATTAGCGCCATTGTACCCATTAGACCTATAAGGGCGAGTAGGGGTATTGGGTATGTCATCCCTATTATCTCTGCGCGGGGCCGGCGACGTGCCGGCCCCGCGAAGTCTTGAGAATTAGAACGGGGGTTCCGAATCGGAGCCATTGCTCCAGCCGCCGGCATCGCCCGCCGGCTGCGTTGCCCACGGATCGTCCTGCGGGTAGGACTGTCCGGGTTGTGCGGGGGCTCCCTGGTTGGCATATCCCCCGGCGGCCTGGCCGGCACGCTGGGTGCGGTTGACTTTGGCGTTGGCATAACGAAGGCTCGGGCCGATTTCGTCGACCTCAAGCTCAATCACGGTTCGCTTCTCCCCTTCCTTGGTTTCGTAGGACCGGGACTTGAGCCGGCCTGAGACGATGACGCGCGTGCCCTTAGTCAAGGACTCGGCCACGTTTTCGGCAGCCTCCCGCCAGACCGATGCGCGCAGGAACAGGGTTTCGCCGTCCTTCCATTCATTGGATTGCCGGTCAAACGTCCGCGGCGTCGAAGCGATGGTGAAGTTGGCAACCGCGGATCCCGAGGGCGTGAACCTCAATTCTGGATCGTTGGTCAGATTGCCGATGACTGTGATGGTTGTTTCGCCTGCCATTTTCTTGCCTTTCGGTTTGAGTGTCTGGGCGTTGCTAGTTGCCGGACTTCACGATGGCGATCACTTGATCAATCCTGCCCGGGTTCAGGCCTGACCAGTGGTTTTCCGTGCCGTCCTTGTCGAATACGACGACGGGGGCCTGGGAGTATCCAAGTTCTTCCGTGATGTACAGGAAGGCGTCTTCGTTGGTGGTGATGTCCACTTCTTGGAAGGTCACATCCGCCTCGGTGAACAGTTGCTTGGTCTTGTTGCAGCCGAAGCAACCCTTCGGCTTGGTGTAGATGGTAAGCATGGCCTTCACCCTCCCCCTTGGTCCTTATATATCCATAATACCTATTAGACCTATTGTGGTCAATAGGTCTAATAGGTACTTCAGGTCTAAGCGGCCTTCTTTTTCTCGTCTTCGGCCTGGCGTGCAGCGTGCCATTCGAGGCATTCATCGATGGCCTCAAGCGTTCCGGGCCTCGGTGCCGCCTGGGCGAAGCCCCTCATGAGCTTCAAGTGGTGCACTGCCGCGCCATGCATCCCTGCCTGCGATTCAGGCGTCCAGGTGATGTGCGCCTGATGGTCGAAGCACCTGGCTCCGATCTCCTTGCGGAGCAGGACGAAGTTGCCGGCCAGCCCATCTGCGTTTTCAGGGCCGATGTAGTACAGGTACTCGATATCGCTGCTGGCCCATTCCCTACAAGCTTTCTTGAGGGTCAAGGTCTCCCCCAGCCGCTCCCTGAAATGATCCGCGGCGTCAGCCTCGGCAAATGCCGCGTAGTCCTGGGCGGTCAGTTTCCTGCCTTCGCGCGCTACGTCCACGATCCAGCGAGTAAGCGCCGGAATCTTGAAGGCGGGGCTTGCATATTGAGCGTAGAAGACATTCGGTGTTTTGGTCTCGTTGTCGATGATCAGGATTGCTCGCGTTCCCACTCTGGTTCCCCCTAGGTCTATTGGATCTTATATACCTATTATACCTAATAGCGCCATTCAATCCAATAGACCTATTAGGTCTATTGGATTGAATGGGATTGGATCCGGTAGCAGTGTTTTGGTGCCGAGAAGTCTTGCCTGGCGCGGGACTTGCCATTGTTTGGATCAAGTGGAGCTTGCGGGACGGGGTGGTGATTGTCGCCGTCGGGAGCTTGCGACTTGTGGTCATCGCCGCCCGTAACCACAGTGTGAGTCCCTGGGCGGTTTGAGGAGCCGGCCTCCGCCTTGGTGACGTTCGTGCATTTTCTTACCCCCCCGACATTGGGTGTGTGTTGTCCCGGCTGAAAGAAACCGGGCCACGACGGCGGGGGAGTCGGCAGTGGTGGTCTTGGTCCATGGGGAACTGTGCCGTTTGGTGAGTGGCTGCGTTCCGAGGCTGTGCACGGCCACCGGTTAGTGGTGGTGACGTGGAGCAGTTGGGGACCTGGTGGTTGTGTGCCGGTGGTCATGTGGTTCCTGTCGTCCAGGTGTGTGCGGGAAAAGCCTGGAGGATTTAGCTTTTGCCGTGCATGGGTGGGGGGAGAGGCTAGGAACTCGGTCTTCTGAGGGTGGTATTAGCCCTAAAAGGTTCAAAAGGTCTGTTAGAACTATTGGGGATGGGGCTAGCTGGCTTGTGGCTCGCCCGGGGTGCTGCGGCGCGCCGGACCTTTTCTGTGGATGGCCTGTCCACAGAGGCGTGTCGGTCTTTCCATGTTGCTGTGGGTATCGCGTGCACAAGGGCCTTTGGACGCAACGAGGTCCAGGTATCTGTCGTCCCTGCCGTCTAGGATGGATCCCCCTGGGCGAGGGGGAGGGAGAAGTATGGAGGACCGACGGCGGCCGCGGGCAAGCGTGTGGCAGATTGCCGGCGTGTGGATCGCAGCTGCAGCTCTGCTGCTGAGCGCAGTACGCATGGGCCTGGATCTGTGGCAGCTGTCCGGGCGGTGAAGCGGCCGTCACAGGACCCGGGCCGGTCCTGTGACGGCCCATGTCTGCGGGGCGCTGGTACAGTGGTGCAGTCCCGCCGGTACCCCCCATTCCGGCGGGACACTCTTTTACCCCGGCGCCTCCAGGCACCGTTGTTTCTGCGGGATTGCCGCAGAATAAGGAGCATGTGTGGACGCTATGCCATTGGAAAAAGCGGTGAGGATCTGGCCAAGACGCTGGGGGTTCATTTCCCGGCCAGCGCGTTGGCCTGGGAGCCGGCGTACAGCCTTGCCATCACCAATTCAGCACCGGTAGTGCGGGAGCGGCTGGCGGACGGCGGGGAGCTGCAGCGCGAGGGCGCGTTGCTGCGGTGGGGCGTTCCCGATCCGGCCCCGGAACGGTTGGGCAAGCCGATGCAGAACGCCCGGTTGAGTTCAATCCACTTCTTTGAGGTCTGGAAGAACCTCTACCGTTCAGGGATGCGGGCTGTAGTGCCCATGAGCGGGTATTTCGAGTGGATCGAGACCAAGCCGAAGTACAAAGTGCCGATCTTCATCCATGACCCGGCCGCGCCGCTGCTTCTCGCGGCTGGCCTGTGGTCGCCGGATGAGACATACACGGTCATCACGGTCCAGGGGAAGGATGCGGCGGGGGAGATCCATAACAGGATGCCGCTTTTCCTGGATCCGGAGCTGATGGGTTGCTGGCTGAACCCGGAGGCGCTTGCGCCGAAGGACGGCGCTGCCTTGCTCAGGGATGTCCGGTCCGGGTCGGACATCATTGCCTCCCGGCTGTACACCCACCCGGTCAGCCGGGAGCTGAACAACGTGCGCACGGCTCCGCGGGAAGATCCGCGGTTGCTCGAACCGGTGGACTTGGCGACGGCGTAGCCGTCAAGCAGCCTTGACGATCGGCAATTCGTCCCAATGGGTCGTGTACCGGGGTGAGAGCATGTCCCGTTTCATGGTCCAGTCCGGGCCGCCCTTGATGCCGGCATGGCCAAGCCCGATGGAACCCCGGCCGTATTTACCGGCCACTTCTTCCAGCAGCGGGCCGATGTCGCGTTCCTCGTGGACGTTCTCGAACAGTTCCAAGGGTTTTTGGTTCCCGCTGGGGCGCAGGTCGGTGACCATGATGCCGGCGCGGACGTATTTCACGCCGTCGTTGATTCTGGGGATGAGGGCGCGGGCCGCTTTGGTGAGGATTACCGGGTCGGCGGTGGGCATCGGCAGCGCGACGCAGACTGATGGGTAGGACGTGTCACCGGGGCTGTAGTAGGAGGTGCCGGCGAACGCGGTCAGGACTTTGGCCTGCAGGTCGTGTTTGGCCAGGCGGGCGCTGGCCTGCTGGGCGTACACGCTCATGACCTGGCGCATATCGGCCGCCGTCGTGATCGGTTTGGAGAATGACCGGGAGAAGATCAGCTGGTCCCGTCCTATCCGTTCTTCCTCCATGGGGATGCAGGGGGTTCCCTGCAGCTCGAGGACGGTGCGCATCATCACCACCGAGAACTTGTCCCGGATCGCCGCCGGATTCGCCCTGGACAGGTCAAGAATCGAGTAAATCCCCATCCCCGCCAGGCGTTTCGTGAGCCTCGTGGCCACACCCCAGATCTCGCTCACGGAAAGTCGGGACATCAGCGCTTCACGGTCGGCCGACGGCACGGATTCCCACCGGCACACCCCCTCGAAGACCGGATTGTGCTTCGCCCACTTATTGCTGAGCTTCGCCAGGGTTTTCGTCGGGGCGATGCCCACACAGACGGGCACACCGACGTGCGTCCGGCAGGCGTCCTTCATGGCTCGCCCCAGCGCCAGCAGATCGTCTCCGGAGCCTTTAACGCCCAGGAAGCACTCGTCAATGCTGTAGACCTCCTGCCAGGCGGAGTACCGGGCCAGCAGCTCCATTACCCGGGCGGAAATGCTGCCATAGAGTTCGTAGTTGCTGGACCTCGCCAGGAGGCCCCATTCCTTGGCGCGGGGGGCGAGCTTGAACCATGGCTCTCCCAGCACGATCCCGAGCTTCTTGGCCTCATCCGAGCGCGTCACCGCGCAGCCATCGTTGTTCGAGAGGACGATAAGAGGTTTGCCTTCAAGGGACGGATCGAAGATCCGCTCAGCCGAGGCGTAGAAGCAGTTGACGTCGATATGGGCGATTTCCTGCATGCGGCGCATCACCGCCGGCCTAGACATAATGCAGGCACCTGACCGCAACGCCCCAGATCCGCAGATCCGAGAGTTCGGGGACCCGGATCGGCGGATATTTGGGGTTGTCCGCCTGCAGGATCACACCGGTCCTGGTGATCCGCAGCCGTTTGATGGTCAGTTCGCCGTCGAGGATCGCCACCACCACCGACCCGTCCTTGGGCTCCAATGCCTTGTTCACGATGAGTTCGTCGCCGTCGCTGATGCCGCCCGGCTCCATGGAATCCCCGGACACCCGCACGATGAAGGTGCTGGTCTTGTCCTTGATCAGGTGCTCGTTCAGGTCGAGTTCAGAGGAAAAATAGTCCTGGCTCGGAGAGGGGTAACCTGCCGGGACGGCCACCGGTGCCACCGGAACGTGCCCCGGAGGCGCCCCCGCGTCTATCATGCGAGGGTCCAAAGCAAGACTCATGACACACCTTTATTCGAAAATATGTTCGAATAGAGTCTAGTCGCTCATGCCGACATTTCACCTTCAGTGCCACTGGGGAGGGAAGACCTTGCGCCAGTAAGCCGCTTCCGCGGTCGTGAGTATCTTGTAGATCCTTTCCACGGTGAATTTCCCCAGGTAAGCGCGTTCGGCATCGTCCAGCTCTCCTAGGGATTCGACTGCGGCCGCCAAGAGAACAGTGGCACTGGGGACACTAGTGGTGGTCGGGATCTTGTCGAGGCCGATCTCTCTCCGGAGGGGGTATGTTGAGGATGGCGATAGGGTCGGTCCACGGGTTCTCTGTTGCTCGGTGACCTGCTGGCACGCCATGGAGCTCCCGGAACTCCTCCAAGGCTGGATTGAACGCACTTCGGAGGCCCTTGATCAGCTCTGGGAGTGACAGACTCATCGAGTCGCGGAGATGCTGATTTTGACTTTCGTAACGGTTGCAGAAGGCTTCCAAGGCACTTTTCATTACGTCGAGCTGTGCCACTCCTGGTGCGTCTGAAGGCAATTCGCCTCGCGCCTTTCTAACCACTCGACGCAAATCGAGCACCGATCCGTAGCTTAGGTTTGGTTCCTCCAGAGCGAGCGCGTTCCAGAGAACTCTTGCACCCTCGCACTCGCGCACGAGAAGCTCGGCTTTCGAGTGAACCTGAGCGCGGCGGTCGCGGCGCCGGTAGCGAACCATGAGCCACGCGGCCACAACGGCTGCGGCTGCGGCGACTCCGCCGAATATGATCCCAAGCAAAGCGCCTATGTCCACAGGTACAGTTTCTCTCCGGGGACCCTGGGAGTCGGTGCCGGCCGTTCCAGTCGCGGAGTCGCTTGCCGGCCCTACCGAAGACGAGCCGGGAGCGGACATCGGGGCCATAGAAGTCGGGGCCATAGAACAGGAAGTCATCAATGCGATCAAAAGCACCACGACCGCCAAGCACCGGTAGGTCTTGGATCCAAAGCCACTTGAAGCTGGTTTCTTCATGTCCTCCCCGGTTCCCTCTGTAGTGCAGGTGCCCCCTCATAGTATGCGGCTGCAACAGGGCGCTGGCCGGAAACGGCCCCCTAGATCGGACGCGCGTGGCCGGGCGTCTCGGAGACGATGGTTCGCAAGACACTCCAGAGCGTGTTCATGAAGGCGCGGAATCGCGGGCCCGGGTTTTGTAATGCTTCCCGTGTACTCGGCTGTGTAACGTCCAAGTCGGTTGGTGATACGTCCCGGCAAATATGGGCAGCTCGGC
>NZ_JBHVTT010000030.1:0-34431 GCF_042884555.1 Arthrobacter sp. NPDC058127
CCCGGACAGCACCCCAACGGAAAGCGGCCCCCGACACCAAAACCGGGAGCCGCTCACCACTGCCTCTTGACAACAGCTTCTACATATCAGTTGGGCTGAGGCGCGGCAGTCGGGCCGCCGCGCGTGAAGCCGGCTCAGCCGACGGCGCGGAGCCTGACGGCGATGAACTGACGGCCGGGCAGCTCCAAGCGGAAGCGTCCTTCTGCTGCGTCCGGCAGGGTTTCAATGGTCATGTTCCAGGTGTCGATGATGTCCACCTCGTAGCGGCGGCCGGCGGGCATGACGAAGTTCCGGTACGTGGGCTGGTTGAAACCGAAATAGCCGATTTCGTACTCGTGCCGGATGCCGGCGGTGGGGACGTCCCAGGCGCTGGGCAGCGGCTCGAGGAATCCGCCCGGGGTTTCCTCGAGGATTCGGCGCAGGAAGGCGATCCGCTCCGGGCTGCTGCCATGGAATTCGCCGCCCTTGGCCCACCAGAGGATGTCCTGGGAATGCATGTAGGTTTCGCCGTGGCCCACGTAACCGCCCCGGACGGCCCCTTCCCAGAACCGCCGGGTCATTTCCTCGCCGGTGATGTTTCCCCAGCCCTGGTCGATGTTGCCCTCGTATGCGCATTCGTCGATGACCACCGGTTTCTGCCAGCGCTCCCGCCATTCCCCGGAGAATTCGGCCGTCTTGTGGACGTCCTGGCGCTGGATGCTGCTGTGCGTGATCCACGGCCGGGAGTAGTCATAGAACGCATGGCAATTGTGGATGGACAGCAGGTGCCCGTTGGGATCGTTGGCCTGGACGATGCCCGCGAAGCGTTCCCAGTCCTCGGTGGTCTTGCGGAACAGGAGATCGTACTCGTTGGCCAGGGACCACCAGATGTTCCGGTGCGAAGCCAGCCGGGCCACGACATATTTCAGGTAGCGGTCATCCTGGCCCGGGCTCATCGTGGAGAAGCCCCAGCGGTCGTACGCGTGGAACAGGATCAGGTCCGCCTCGATCCCCAGCTCCTCCAACTGCCCGATCCTGTGTTCCAGGTGCCGGTAGAACTCCGGGTTGGGCCGGTCATAGTCGAAGCCGGCAGCGAGCGATCCTTCGAAGGGGTAGAACTCCGGTTCGTTCTCGTTGAACAGGTAGGACTTCGGAAAAACGCACATGCGCATCTTGTTGAACGGACCAGCCGCCAAAGTATCCAGGGTCTGCTTCTCCAAGGCGTCGCCCTGGTGCGTCCACGCGTAGGACGTAGTGCCGATGGGCAGGTACGGGGTGCCGTCTTCGTAGGCGAAGTGGAAGGTCTTGGCTACCCGGACCACGCCCTTCGCCCCGGTAACCGCCTCGCCGGCCGTGAACACGCCGGCGACGCCGTCCAGCGAGCGCGCGTTGCTGGTGGTGGTGAACGTCCACTCCCCCGGGCCCGGAATCAGGAGCCGGACCTTGTAGCTCCCGTCGCCGTCATAGAAACCGGGCACACTCAGCGTGTCACCGGACGGCGCGGTGAACACGGCCTGGAGTTCGACGTCGGCGAACGGGTTGCCGTGCGAGGGACCGGCGAGGGTGAGCTCGAAGCGCTCCCGGGCGGCCGCCGTCGTCGGGTACTCCGCCGCTGCGCTGCCGCGCACCACCGAGCCCGGCTCATAGTCCCCCGCCGGCGCGGGAAGATCGGCCGCCGCCTCCGCGGCCCGCTGGGCAACAAGATCCTCGGGTTCCAACTCGCCGAGGAGGCGCAGGATTTCCGCGGTTTCCCCGGGCTTCCCCTGCAGGGCGCCCTCGGTTCCCAGGATGGTGCCCACCTCGTGGAAGTAGAGCGTGTGCAGCGCCGGGCTGTTCACAAGCGTGGGGACGCGTTCACTCAGGATGCGGTTGCCTTCGGCGTGCCGCATCACGAAGTACAGGGGGCTTTCAGCGGTGAAAGTGGTCATCTTTGCCTTCTCGGTTCAGTGTTCTCAGGTCAGTGTTCTCGTGGAGCAAGGGACGGGACGGCAGCGCGTGTGCCGCTCAGTGCCGACAATGCGGAGCCGATGTCTTCCTTGATGGGCGCTGGAGTGAAGATCAGCCCCTGGTTCAGGGAGGTCTGGCGGTACCACACGGTGTCCTTGCGGAATTGGGCGGCCGCGCCGGGATCGTGCGCGTCGATGGCCTGCCAGACTGCCGCATATGCCTCGGGATCGTCCATGATGGCGGACAGCGGCGAGTCCAGGGACACCGCACCGTGCGCCGCGGCAGGAGCGGCGTCGGGCACGTCCCAGGAGTACCGGCCGGATCCCACCTCGAACTCTTCGGATCCGTCCGGCAAGGAAACGACGGCGGTAGTCCCCGGAGGCACGACGGCTTCCACGAGGATCCGCTCGCCGGAACGTTTCCAGGCCACGCTGGCCAGGCCGTACGGCGTCTCGTGTGAGGTGCCGGCATTCTGCAGGCTGCGGAGCGGACGCGGAGCGATGTGCTGTTTCCGGTAGCCCGGCGCAGCAGGAGCCAGGCCGGCAACGGTCCGGTGCATCCAATCGGCAATGGCACCGAGCGCGTAGTGGTTGAAGGAGGTCATTTCGCCGGGGTTGACCGTGCCGTCCTCCAGGATGGAGTCCCAGCGTTCCCAGATGGTGGTGGCGCCCTGGGTGACCGGGTAAAGCCAGGAGGGGCATTCGGTCTGGGTGAGCAAACGCTCGGCGGCCTCCATGTGCCCGGTGACGGTGAGGGCGTCCGCGATGAGGGGCGTGCCGACGAAGCCGGTGGCGATCCTGTAGCCGCCCAGCCGAACGAGTTCGGCGAGCCGGTCACCAAGTGCCTGGCGCTGAACGGGATCCGTGCTGATCCCGAACATGAGTGCCAGCGAGTAGGCCGTTTGCGCATCGGAAACAATGCGGCCGGAGGGCGTGACGTATTCGGCGAGGAACGCGCTGCGCACGTCTTCGGCGAGAGTTGAGTATTTGCCGTGGTCGTCGTCGGCGCCCAGCACGGCCGCGGCCTTGGCCGTGAGCTCGAGGGAACGGAAAAGGTAGGCGCTGGCCACGATGTCTCCATGGGTGCGGGCGGCGCCGGGCTTGTCCGGCGGTGCTGCCGGGTCCAGCCAGTCGCCCAGCTGCATTTGGCCCTGCCACAACCCGGAGCTGTCGCGGACGCGGAGCAACGCATCGGCCCAATCGCGCATGCTTTGGTACTGCCGGCCCAGCAATCCGCGGTCGCCGAAGCGTTCATAGAGCACCCACGGAACCACGGTGGCAGCGTCACCCCAGGCGGCCACCGGCGATTCCAGCATGCCGAGCACCGCCGGAACGACAATGGGCACCACGCCATTACGGTGGCTTTGCTCGATGGCGAGATCCTGCAGCCAGGAGCTGAGGAACCCCAAGGAGTCGTAGAGGTAGCTGGCCGTCGGGCTGAAGACCTGGATGTCTCCGGCCCACCCCAGGCGCTCATCCCGTTGCGGGCAGTCCGTGGGCAGCGCCAGGAAGTTGCCGCGCATTCCCCACAAGGCATTCTCGTGCAGTCGGTTCAGCATCGGGTCCGAACACTCGAACCAGCCGGTGCGGCGCATGTCGTTGTGGATGACGACGGCGGTGATCGCCGCCGGGTCCAGCTCGCCTGGCCAGTTGTCTACTTGTGCATAGCGGAACCCGTGGAACGTGAAGCGAGGCTCCCATTCCTCCTCCCCGCCGCCGGCGAGCGTGAAGCTGTCCGTAGCGGCAGCGAGGCGAAGCGGACGAAGGGACAGTTCACCTTCCTCCAGGACCTCAGCGTGGCGGAGCGTGATCCGATGTCCTGCATCGCCGCTGACCCGGATCCGCAGGCGTCCGACCAGGTTCTGGCCGAAGTCCAGGACGGTGGCGCCGGAAGGCGTGGTCAGGACTTCCCTGACAGGCAGTTCTTCGATCCGACGGACCGGAGGCGCCACGGCGGGAGTTGCTTCCACCCATGACTTGGAGTCCGCAGCCCTGGAATTCACTGCTCCGGAGTCCAAGGAAGCGGGAAGCCAGTGCGAATCGTCGAAGCCCGGCGATGACCAGGAGGCCTCGATGCGCCGCGCATCGAAGGCTTCTCCCGCGTAGATGCCGCTGGAAACGAGTGGGCCCGCTGTGGTTCCCCGCCAGTCCGGTCCGCTGGCCACGGTTTGACGTGTGCCGTCGGCGTATTCGAGATGCAGTTCCACTTTGACGGCCGGTTGCTCGCCGTAGATCGGCTTGGCGAAGCCGTGGAAACCGTACTTTTCCGTGTACCAGCCTCCCGCGAGCCACACACCAATGGCGTTGGCCCCCGCTTGGAGGAGCGCGGTGACGTCGGTGGTTTCGTGGTTGAGACGGTCGGCGTAGGCAGTCCAGCCCGGTTTCAGAACCTGGTCATCCACTTCCGAGCCGTTGATTTCGGCCTGGTACACACCATGCGCAGTCGCGAACAGGGTGGCTTTGGCCAAGTCCGGGCCCACCGTGAATTCGTGCCGCAATTGGCCGGGCTGTCCGAGCGGAATCTCCACTCCGGCAAGGAAGGGCAGCCCGATTGCCTTGGCCTGCCACGGCCCGTCAAGGTAACCCCCCACCAAAGTCAGGGGTTCGCTCCAAGCGGTTGTGCCGCCGTCGTTCCCCGAGACCCGCACCTCGACTGCCACCTGCTCCCCGGCGGCGATGGCCGCAAAAGGCCACTCCACCAGCACCGATTCAGGGCCTTCGTGCACTGCCGACTCGACAGCGCCCGCGCGGGTCAAGCGCAGTTCGGCACGGGCCTGCTGCCAATCCGTGCCGTCCGTGGCTACGACCCAGCTGAGCCGCGGCCGCGGATTGGCCACGAAGGCGGTATCAGTCCGGTACTCAGCGCTGAACCGGCTGACAGAAGTCTGGCGGAGACCTGCTGGCTGCGGTGCCAGGGAGGTTGATGTCACGGATGGGCCTTTCGGAAAACGGTGGGTGGGTGGGCGCTGGAGTTCCTAGTGTGGTTCGCGGCCTTCGCTACGGAACCAGTCGAACGTGACCGTGCCGCGGCTCGCGAAGACGCCGGAAACGCGTCCCGTGAAGGAGGCGGCGGTTTCCGCCGAGAGGTAGCGGCCGTCCAGTTCGGCCAAAGTGAGCAGTTCGCCGTCGACAACTGCCTGGAGGGCGATGGTGTCCGAGCTCAGGTGCCCGAATCCCGCGCCGGATTCCGGCTGGCGGGTTTCGATGCGAAGTTCCAGCGGCCCGGCGGGAACCTGTCGCGTCCAGCTCTGTTCGATCGAGGAGATCCGGGCTCTTGCCGTGAGGGTGGTCCCGTTCAGTTCGATGGAGTAGTGGTGGGCCTCGTCATAACGGACGGCGAGGCCGCCGGCGCTGCCTGGTTCCTCGGACGATCCGGTGTCCACCAGGGCAGAGATGGTCTCCACCTGGTACCGCTGGCGGCGGCCCAGGAAGGAAGGCCGGGGATCATCCAGGCCGGTGCCGTCGCTGACCAGGGTGAGGCGCCCGGGGTTCTTCTCGGTGGAGGCGAACGTGCCGGGGAATCGCCGCACGGCGATCCAGCCGCCGTCGAGCTCCGAGTCCGCAAAGTGGTCCTCGAATTTGCCGCTGCCGGGGCAGGGGTTGAGGATGACCGGTTCGACCACCGGCCAGCCGTCCTCCCACGTGACCGGAGTGATGAAGGTTTCCCGGCCCAAGGCGGAGAAGGCCCGGGTCATGCCCTTGGGCCGCATGCCCAACAGCACCATGGCCCAGCCGCCGTCGGGCGTCTGCACGAGGTCGCCGTGGCCGGTGTTCTGGATGGGACGCTCGGTGCTGCGGGCGCTCAAGATGGGGTTGGCCGGGTTGCCCTCGAAAGGACCGGCCGGCGACGTTCCGCGGGCAATGCTGACGCTGTGTCCGCGCTCGGTGCCACCCTCGGCGATCATGAGGTACCAGTAGTCGCCGTGCCGGTACAGATGAGGTGCTTCGGGGAACATCAGCCCGGTACCGGACCACACGCTCCGGGGCTCCTCAACGGCCTTGCCCGCTTCCAAATCCACGCGGACCTGGAGGATGCCGCCGTGCTCGCCGATGTTCCCGGTGACCGTGTCGAGTCCCGAGTACGTCATGTAGGCGGTGCCGTCCTCGTCCCAGGCAAGGTCCTGGTCGATGCCGATGGCTCCCTCAATGACGAGTCCGTCGCTCCACGGGCCGGAGGGGTTCTCGGCCGTGAACACCAGGGTCCCGCGTGCCATCGCGTCGGTGACAGCGACGTAGAAGAGGCCGTCGTGGAAACGGATTGTGGGTGCCCACGCGCCTCCAAGGGTCGGCACGTCCGTTGAGTCGATCTGCCCTTCCCGGTCCACCACGTGGCCGATCCGGTCCCAGTTGACCAGGTCGGTGCTGTGGTAGATCGGGATGCCGGGGAGGTATTCGAAGGTGGAGGTCGCGAGGTAGTAGTCCTCGCCGACCTTGACGATGCTGGGATCGGGGTTGAAGCCCGGAATCAGTGGGTTAGGGAAGTTCATGCAGCACCGTCCTGGTTTGAGTCGGTCTGGGTTGCGTCGGTCAGGGTGAGAACGGTTTCGAGCGGCAGATCGCTGACTGAGGTGCCGATGCGGAGGCGGTAGCCACCGGGTTCGTACGTCCAGCCGTTGTCCCAGTAGGCCAGCAGCCTGGTGGGCACGTCGATTGCCGCGGTGAGCGTTTCGCCGGGTTCGGCCCAGACAGGGGCGGAGGCGACGAGCCAGCGCACGGGACGGTCCACGACGGAGCCGGGCCGTTCGGCATAGACCTGCACCACCTGCTTGCCGCGGCGGGTGCCGGTGTTGGACAGCGTTACGGTCAGGGGCACGACGGCGCCGGGAACCGTGATCGCGGAGGTGTCAGCGCCGGGCGCTTTGGCGGCGTCGAGGGTCCAGTCGGTGTAGCCGAGTCCGTGCCCGAATTCGTAGGCCGGTTCCGTCCCTGCTTTGAGCCAGGCCCGGTAGCCGATGTGGATGCCTTCGGTATAGGCGAGTTCCCCGTTCGCGTCCGGGGTGGTGTTGATGACCGGCACGTCCTCCTGGGTGGCGGGCCAGGTGGTCGGAAGCCGGCCGCCGGGTTCGGCCGCGCCGGTAAGGATGTCGGCGAGGGCGGTGCCGAATTCCTGCCCGCCGAAGTACCCGATGAGGGTCGCGGCCACCTCGTCGCGCCAGGGCAGCAGCACCGGGGACCCGGAGTTCACCACCACGACGGTGCGCGGGTTGGCCGCGGCGACGGCGTGGACCAGACGGTCCTGCAGGCCGGGAAGCTCCAGGGTGGTGCGGTCGTAGCCTTCGGATTCGACGCGGGAGTTCGTACCGACCACGACGACGGCGACATGCGCCGCTTTCGCCGCTTCGACGGCGTCGTTGATGAGTTCCTCGGGGTCCGTGTTGTCCGCTTCGAGCCCGATGGTCACAGCCAGGGCGTTGCCCAGGGCGCCGCTGCGCCCGGCGAGGTCCAGTTCCACCGTCACTTCCAGCGGAACGCCCGCCGTGACCGCGAGCGAAACGGAGGCAGAGGGCGGGGCCAGGAACGCAGCGCCCAGGTCCGTGCCCGTCGCCTCGATGGATGCCTCATGCGCAAGGACCCCGTCCACGAAGATCCGCCCGTGCCCCACGGTGGAGAAGCCCAGGCGGATGGTGCCGGTCTCCTCCGGCGTGTAATGGGTGTGGAACTGGACCATGGAGGACTCCGCGATCGGGGCGTCCCCGCCGAACCAGACCAGCGCGGTGGAACGGCGGTCCTCCGCGAAGAGTTCCTTGCCTGTGGAGGCAAAGAAGCGCACCCTCAGCCCCGGGCCGCCCGTGACCGGGTTGGTGAGCTGCTCGAGGGGCAGTTCGGCGATGCCTTCCTGCACCACCGCGCCCACGTTGTAGCTGACGTTCTCCGGGCCGAACGCTTCACGGATCCCGTCCAGCGGGGTGACGATCCTTTCCGGGACCACGGTCGCGGACCCGCCGCCCTGGGTCCTGGCATGGCGGGCATTGTGCCCGATCACCGCGACGCTGGTGACAGAGCCGGGAGCCAGCGGCAGCACGCCGTCGTTCTTTACCATCACCGTCCCGGCCACGGATGCTTCCCGGGCGAACGCGACCGGATCCTCCCGGTCCACCGGCTCCGCTGCCACGGGTTCGAAACCTTCCAAGGCGCCCACCCGGGCGGCGAGCTGCAGGATCCGCAACACCTTCCGGTCAACCGCGGCCTCCGAAACAGTTCCGCACTTCACCGCCAGCACGAGCGCCGAACCCCAGGGCCCGTCCGGACCCGGCATCACCAAGTCCTGGGAATGCTTCGCGCTTTCCACGCTGCGCACCGCGGTCCAGTCGCTGATCACCACGCCGTCGAAACCCCACTCAGTGTTCAGCGGCGACTCGAGCAGCACGTTCTCCGTGGCCGTGGCGCCGTTGACCGAGTTGTACGCGCTCATCACAAGCCACGCCTTCGAGTCCACGATGGCCTTCTCGAACGCCAGCAGGTACAGCTCCCGCAGGGCCCGGTCCCCCACCTTCACGTCCACCGTGAACCGGTCCGTCTCCGAATCATTGGCCACGTAATGCTTCGGGGTCGCACCGACGCCGTTGCGCTGCACCCCGGCCACATACGCCGCCGCGAGCTCGGCAGTCAGGACCGGGTCCTCGCTGAACGCCTCGAAATGCCGGCCGCCCAGCGGGGAACGGTGCAGGTTGATCGTCGGGCCCAGCACGACGTCGACGCCCTTGCGGCGGGCCTCGACCGCCGACGCAGCCCCCAGACGGTCCGCCATCGCGGGATCCCAGGACGAGCTGATCGCCGTCGCGGACGGGAAGTTCATCGACGGCTGCCGCTCATCCCACACCTCACCGCGCACCCCGGTAGGCCCATCCGAGAACAACATCCGCCGCAGACCGATCTTCTCCACCGGCCAGGTGGTCCAGAAGTCCCGGCCCGTCAGCAACCGCACCTTCTCCTCCAGGCTCAGCTGGGCCAGGAGGGACTCAAGGCGTTGGTCGATGGTCTGGTCGGTGAGGAGTTCCATGGTGGCTTTCTTGTCTGTCTTGAGGGATGAAGTGTCGATGCTCATGCGGTGGCACCTGTGGTGACTGCGGCCCCGGCGGCTTCGCGCCGGGCGGCAATGATGTCCCGGTACCAGTACGCACTCCACTTGGGGATGCGGGCCTGGGTGCCGTAGTCCACGTAGACCAGCCCGAAGCGCTTGTCGTAGCCTTCGGCCCATTCGAAGTTGTCCATGAAGGACCACGCGAAGTAGCCGCGGACGTCCACGCCGTCGGCGATCGCCTCGCCCACCGCGGAAATGTAGCCGCGCAGGTAGTCGATGCGTTCGGAGTCGCGGACCTCGCCGTTCGGATCCACGTAGTCGTGGAACGTGACGCCGTTTTCCGTGACGTACAGCGGAAGGGAGGTGTACTCGGCGGCGACCCGCTTGAGTACCGCCTCGAGTGCCGCGGGCGTATTGGACCAACCAAACGACGACGGCGCAGGCTGCACATGCGTCCAGCTTGCCCCTCCCGGGGCTGCTTCGTCCGCGGAAACCAGCATGTTGGTGTAGTGGTTGATGCCGGCAAAGTCGCCGGGTGCCGAGATGATGGCCAGGTCGCCGGGCTGGACGAGGTCGTCGGCCGAGGCCCCTTGGCCCGTGGCGGTCAGGCCGTACTGGCCGTAGGCTGCGATGGTGGCGTCCGCGTAGCGACCCCGGTAGACAGGGTCCAGGAAGATCCGGTTGCTGACGGCGTCCCAGTATTCCGTAGCCTTGCGGTCGGCTTCGGAATCGCTGGCCGGGTTGAGGTTGCCGATGATATTGGTGATGCCCACCTTGGCCTCGGGGCGGCGGGCACGGAATTCGGCCAGCGCCAGGCCATGGGCCAGGAGCAAGTGATGGGCTGCACGCACCGCAAGGCGGTCATCCTTGAAGCCCGGGGCCTGCATTCCCCAGGAGTGGCCAAGGAAGGCCGCGCACATCGGCTCGTTGATGGTGATCCAATGCTCGGCGAGGTCGCCGAGGGCCTCGGCCACGAGTCCGGAGTACTCCGCGAAACGGTAGGCCGTGTGCCGGGCCGGCCAACCGCCGTCGTCCTGCAGTGTTTGCGGCAGGTCCCAGTGGTAGAGCGTCACGTACGGGGTGATACCGCGGGCGACGCAGCCTGCCAGCAGATCACGGTAGAAGCGCACGCCCTCGGGGTTGAGCGGACCGACGCCGGTGGGCTGCAGGCGGGACCAGGACAAGGACAGCCGATAGGACGGGATGCCCAGTTCGGCCATGAGGTCGAGATCAGCTTCCCAGCGGTGGAAGTGGTCGCAGGCGATGTCTCCATTGTCACCGTGGATGGTGGTGCCCGGCTGGTGGGAGAAGGTGTCCCAAATGCTCTGGCCGCGTCCGCCCTCGTTGACTGCACCCTCGATTTGGTAGGCCGCGGTGGCCACGCCCCAGGCGAAGTCGGCGGGAAAAGCGGCGGCCGGGGAGAGTTCCGGGCTCGCGGACAGTGGCGGCTGCGTCATGGGCTCGCCTTTCGTGTGTCTGTGTTGCTCTGAAGGTGGGACTTGCGGCGGGTCAGGCCACGCCGGCTTGGACGTTCTGCTGGTGCTGGATGTCCAGCAAGCGGAGGCGGTCGGCGCGGCGTTGGGCTTGCCGGTCCGGATCCGGGACCGGGGCGGCCATGAAGAGTCGCTGGGTGTAGGGATGCTCTGGTTCTCCGGTGACTTGCTCGCCGTCGCCCCATTCCACGATTTCGCCGTGATACATCACGGCCACGCGGTGGCTGAGGTGGCGGACCACCGCGAGGTCGTGGGAGACAAAGAGGTAAGCGACGCCGGTGCGTTCCTGGATCTCGATGAAAAGGTCCAGCACCGTGGCTTGGGTGGAGAGGTCCAGGGCCGAGACGGGTTCGTCGCACACAATCAGCTTCGGATCCAGTGCCAGGGCCCGGGCGATGGCGATGCGTTGGCGCTGCCCGCCGGAGAACTCGCGCGGCAGCCGGTGGGCGGCGCCGTGCGGCAACCGGACCTGGTCCAGCAGCTCGGCGACCCGCTTGTTGGCCGCCTGGCGTTCCACTTTCCGGACCGTGAGCGGCTCGGTGAGGATCTGCTCGATGGTCATGGACGGGTTGAGTGAGGTGTACGGGTCCTGGAACACCACCTGGATCTCGTGGCTGAGCTCCTTGCGCTGGGCGCGGGTGGCTTTGGAGATTTCCTGGCCGCGGTATTTGATGCTTCCACCGGTGACCGGGGCGAGCCCCAGCACGGCGCGGCCCAGCGTGGTCTTGCCGGAGCCCGACTCCCCCACCAGGCCCACCGTCTCGCCAGGCCGGATGTCGAGGGAGACGCCCTTGAGGGCCTTGAACGGTTCCTTCCGGAAGCCCTTGAGGGGATATTCGACGACGACGTCCCGGACGTCGAGCAGTGTTTCGGTCATGGCTTCACTCCTGTCAGGCTGGTGAGGGATCCGTCTTTGCTCGGCCGTGCATTGCTTGTGAGGGGGCCACGCGGCGCTGCGTCCTCGAGGATCGCTTCCAGCAACTGCTTGGTATAAGGGTGGCGGGCGTCCTTGAAGATGGTCCGGACGGGCCCGGTTTCCACGACGCGGCCTGTCTGCATCACGGTCACGCGATCGCACAGATCGGCGACGACACCGAAGTTGTGGGTCACCAGGATGACGCCCATTTTCAGCTCGTCCTGGAGTTCGCGCAGCAGGTCAAGCACTTCGGCCTGCACGGTGACGTCCAATGCCGTAGTGGGCTCGTCCGCGATAAGCAGGTCCGGCTCGCAGGAAACCGCGCCGGCGATCAGCACCCGTTGGGCCATGCCTCCGGAGATCTCGTGCGGGTAGGCGTTGAAGGTCCGTTCGGGGTGGGGAATCCCCACTTTGGCCAGCAGGGCCAGTGCGCGCTTCCGTGCCTCCGCTTTGGATATGCCCAGGCATACCCGCATGGGCTCCATGAGCTGGCTGCCGATCGTGAACGCGGCGTCCAGGTTACTCATGGGTTCCTGCGGGATATAGGCGATGCGCTTGCCGCGGACCTTCGTCATTTCCTTCTCGGAGAGGCGGGCCAGGTCCGTGCCGTCGAAGACGATGGAGCCGCCGGTGACGCGTCCGCCCTGCGGCAGGAGCCGGAGGATAGAGAAAGCAGTCTGGGTCTTGCCCGAGCCGGACTCGCCCACCAGGCCATGAACCTCTCCGCGGCGGACCGTGAGGCCCACATGGTTCACCACATGGGTGGTGGAACCGTCGGGCTGATCGTAGCCGACGCCCAGGTCGGTCACCTCCAGAAGGACCTCACCGGCGCTAGCAGTGCCTGCACCGGCGGGTGTTTCAGGATGCACCACGGCAGGCTCGCCGCGCTTGGCGGCAGCTTCTGCGGAATCGACGACGGCGGCCCCCTTGCGGCGGCGCTTTACCGGCCCACGGCTGCGCTCGAGTTCGTCGCGCATCGCATTGGCCAGCAGGGTCAGTGCGATGCAGACGACGCCGAGGACGAGGCTTGGCCACAACACCAGGGTGGGTGCCTTGTAGAGGTTGATGAAGCCGTCGTTGAGCATGCTCCCCCACGTGGGGATGTTCAGATCGCCCAGGCCAAGGAATTCCAAGCCGGCCTGGATGGCGATGGCGATGCCAAGGACCATGGCGGACTGGATGATGACGGGCGCGCGCACCACGGTGAGGATGTGGCGGCCGATGATCCGGAAGTCGCTGAGCCCGGAGACCCGCGCCGCGTCGACGTACAGTTCGTTGCGCACCGCCGTCACGCAGGCGTACACCAGGCGGAAGTAGGCCGGGGAAAGCAGGACGCCGAAGATCATCATGGACAGCCACATCGAGGGTCCGACGACGGCCCGTGCGGCCAACAGGATGACAATGCCGGGCATTGCCATGAGCAGGCCGGTGAGCCAGGAGGACGCCGAATCGAACCAGCCGCCGTAGTATCCGGCGACCAGGCCGCCCGTGACGCCGATCGCGACGGCGACCACGAGCGCCAACAGCGCCCCGGCCAGGCTGAACTGCCCCGCGAAGAGCAGTCGGCTGAAGACGTCGCGCCCGGCACTGTCCGCTCCCAGCACGTGGTCCGGGCTGGACTTGGCCAGGACCGACTGCAGGCTGGCCAGGCCGGGGTCATGCGTTGCGAGCACAGGTGCAAGCACCGCGGCCAAGGCCACGATCGCGAGGACCAGCATGGATACGGCGCCGGTGGGGTTCGTGAGGAGCTTGCGGAACAAGGAGACTTTGGCTGCCTGGGTGGGCAACGCGATGGAAGTGTCGATCATGACAGCCGAACTTTCGGGTTGAGCCAGCCTTGGGCGAGGTCGATGATGAGGTTGACGATCACCACGATGGCGGCGGTGGCGACGACGACGCCCATCACCACCGGGATGTCCCCCTGGCTGGTGGCGGCAACGGCGATCTGCCCGAGGCCGGGCAGGGCGAAAATCTGTTCAACGATCACGGCACCGCCGAGCAGGCCGATGAACTGGACCGCGAGGACTGCCAGGGCAGGACCGCCGGCGTTGCGCAGTACATGCCTGTACACCACCCGGTTGAAGGAGAGGCCGCGGGCCCGGAGCGTGCGGACATAGTCTTGGCGGAGGGCATCGATCAGGGATCCCCGGACCTGCTGGACCACCGAGGCGATGCAGCCGATCGAAAGGGCGATGATCGGCAAGGTGACCGTGGCCGCCCAACCGCCGAACGACGTCGTAATCGGTACATAACCGGTGGCCTTGAACCACTTGAGGTTCAAGGCGAACAGGGACACGAGTCCCAAAGCGATCAGGAAGCCGGGAATCGCGAAGCCCAGAACGCCCACGAACTGGACCACACGGTCCACCCAGCCCCGGCGCACTGCGGCCAGGACAGCGATGACCACGGAGATCACCGCCGCGATGATGGTCGCGCCCAACACCAGCGAGAGGGTCACGGACACCCGGCTGGTGACGCCGGTGCTGACCAGCTGGCCGTTGAACCACGAGCGTCCAAGGTCGCCAGTGAGGGCGTGGGTGAGCCAATCCCAGTACTGGACCACGAGCGGGCGGTTCAGTCCTAGCTGGGAGGCCTTCAGTGTCACCTGGGCCTGGCTGGCTGTGGGGCCCACGATGCGGCGGGCGATATCGCCGCCACCCGCGTACAGCAGCAAGTAGGCGACCGTTGTAATGACGAACAGCAGGAGGACGCCCGAAAGCAGGCGGCGCAGCACGAAACGGTACATCAAAGTTCCTTAAGGGAAGGTTCCTGGAGCCCCCGGGACCGGGCCGCTTGTGTCAGCAAGTGGTCCGGTCCCGGCAGCTTTCCGCTAGGAGGCGGGAGAGAAGGACCAGATGAACGGGTAGGCGTTACCCGTCTGGACCTCGACCTTGGTCTTGGCATCGGTGACGAAGCTGGACTGCGGGCGGTACCACGGAGCGAACCATGCTTGCTCCACGATGTACTTGTTCAGTTCCTTCGCGGCGGCCGTCTGCTCATCCGTAGAACCGACGTGGATCTTGTTGATCAGCTCGTCCACCTTCGGGTCCTCGTACTTGTACGGGTTCCACGGGGCACCGGGAGCGATCTTCATGTTGATCAGCTGCCAGTCGGACTGCTGCTCCAGGATCATGTAGCTCACGCCATACTTCGGCGCCAGGAGGTCGGCGATGAAGTTGTTGCCGGTGTCCGTGAACTCAGCCGTGATGCCGACATCCTTGAGCTGCTGGGTGATCAGAGCCGGGAGGGTGTTGCCCATGAGCGCCGAGGACGGCAGCTTCAAGGTCAGCCCGCTGGCGTATCCGGCCTGGGCAAGCAGTTCCTTGGCCTTGGCGGGGTTGTAGGCGTAGCGGGAGTCCAGGGACTTGTCATAGGCAGCCGACGACGGCGGGAACACCTGGGTGGTCAGCTCGCCATAGCCCTGGCCGATTGACTGCAGCATCGCCTTGGTGTCGAAGGCGTAGTTGAGTGCCTGGCGGACGCGGACGTCCTTGAGCGCGGGGTTGGTGGTACCGGCCCGGTCAAACAGGATGAGCCCTGCCCAGTTGAGCTGGAGTGGGTTGACCTTGTAACCGGCAGCCTGGATCTCCGTGAGGGTGTTGTTGTCAGCGGTGTTGGCGGCGTTGAGCTGCCCGGACTTGATGGCGTTCAGCAGGGAGGTCTGGTCGCCGTAGACGTTGAGGACCAGGTTGTCGTAGTGCACCAGGCTCTTGTCCCAGTAATTCGGGTTGCGGTGGTAGCTGTAGGACGTGCCGGTCACGGTGGCTGCGGTATCCAGCACATACGGACCGGAGCCTACGGGCTTGGTGGCGATGTCGGCGTTGCCGAAGGACGCCGGGCTCTGCATGAAGGACGCGTCCTTGGACAGGTAGTTCAGGAACGCCGGGTCCGGGGCGGACAGGGTCAGTTCCAGCGTGGTTGCGTCCACGGCTTTGGCAGTCTTCAGTGCCGCCATGAACTGTGCATCCGGAGACGTTCCTGCCTTGAAGCGTTCAAGGTTTTGCTTCGCGGCGTCGGCGTTGAAGGGGGTGCCGTCGGTGAACTTGACGTCATCACGCAGGGTGAGTGTCAGGACGGTCTTGTCCGCGTTGTACTTCCAGTCTTTGGCCAGCATCGGCACGAGCGAGCCATCTGGCTTCATCCGGATCAAAGTGTCGTACACGGCCTGGTAGAACGGCGAGAGGTTGGCGAACTCGGACTGGTTTGCAGCGAAGGTCTTGGGCGCCAACAGCGCGCCCAGGGTCAGGGTTTGGGAGGACTGGTCCTGGGGGGCGGCGGCTCCGCCACCACCACAAGCAGTGAGCCCCAGGGCAACAGCCGCAATGACTGCGGCCATTCGCTTGGATCGGAACATCTTTGGTCCCTTTCACGATCAGTGGCGTCCACCATGGACGGCCATTGGGAAAGACCGTAACATCAAAAACCTAGCGACCACTAGGTTTTTGACGAACTTTTTGAATCGTTATGAAATGTGACGATGCGCACAGCGGTTGACCAATTGATTGACTTATTAAAAATCGACGTTGTTAGGGTTGATTCATGAAAGAGACTGTGGGCGGCACTCCGCCCGAAACGGTGCGTCGAGGGCGCCGCGGCACTTATGCCAAGACGGAGGCGCGGAGGCAGGAAATCCTGAAGGCCGCTTTCGACGTCTTTTCATCCTCGGGCTACCGCTCAGGCTCGCTGAAGGACGTGGCGGACAAAGTGGGCCTGACCCAAGCCGGGCTCCTGCACCACTTTCCGAGCAAGGAAGCCTTGCTTGAGGCGCTCTTGACCTTCCGCGACGACGAGTCCGCAATCTACACCGGAGCCTTGGATGCCAAGGGTGCGGACCTGATGCATGCCATGGTGGATCTTTCCCGGCACAACACCACCATCCCAGGCCTCGTGGCCCTGTACTGCGTACTGTCCGCGGAAGCCACCGACCCCGAGCACCCGGCCCACCAGTACTTCCTTGACCGGTACGAGCGGGTACGCCACTTGCTGAGCGATGCCTTCTCGCATATGGCAAACGAGGGCAAGCTACGGCCGGGCATCGTGCCCACCGCAGCCGCACGCCAATTGATCGCGCTCATGGACGGATTGCAGGTCCAATGGCTTCTCGACAACGATTCCGTGGACATGCCCTCCGAAGTCGCGGCCTACTTGAACGCCGTCACGACAGAAAGCTTCTAACCCACCCAACTAGCTCGCATTTGTTGTCGTTTTGAGCCCTCTAAACGACAACAACTGCGAGTTAGTTGGGTAAGGCGGGGCGGCGGGGCTCCGGCTAAGGCGGGTGCCTCGCGTCACAGCGCCGTCAGGCCGCCGTCCACGGTGAACAGCCCGCCAGTGGCGTACGCGGAGTCGTCGCTGGCGAGGAACACCATGATGCCTTCGACGTCGGCCGCGGTTCCGGGCCGGCCCAGCATCGTGGAGTCCACCAGCCCGGCACGGCTCACGGGATCGTCCGCGATGGTCCGAACAAGCGGGGTCTCGGTGTAGCCCGGCACCACGGTGTTGACCCGGATGCCGGCTGCGGCATAGTCCGCCGCCACGACCCGCGCCAAGCCATGCACCCCGGCCTTGGAACTCGTATACGCGGTGAAGGTCTGCCCGCAGGCCACCACCGCGGTGGGACTGCCGGTACAAATGATCGATCCGCCACGGCCTTCCATGGCCCGGACTGCGTGCTTGAGGGTCAGGAAGGCCCCGCGCTGGTTGATCGCGACGGTCTTCTCCCAGACCGCCAGGTCCAGGTCCCCCACGCGGGCGTCTTGCCCGAACAACTGCACCCCGGCATTGGCCACGACGACGTCGAGCGCTCCTCCTTCCGCCACAGCAGCGTAGGCCGCAGACACGCTTGCTTCGTCCGAGATATCCATGCGCAAAGCCTGTGCGAGGGCTGATCCCGTGACAGCGGCAGCCTTCTCGGCGGCTTCCAGGTTGATGTCGGCGAAATACACCCGGGCGCCCTCGGCAACGAAGCGCTGGGCCACCGCCAGTCCGATGCCGGAGCCTGCTCCCGTGACAAGGGCGGTCTTGCCGTCCAGCCGTTTACTCATTGTGGTTCCTCTTTCAGTTCAGTCGACGCGGCGGACAACAGCAGTCCACGGCTCAAGTTCAAGATTGGTACTGTCGCCGCCCGGAAGCCGCACGACGACGCTCAGCGATTTGGCAGTGAGGTTAGCGGCAAACAAAACCGTCCGGCCGCCGTCGCGCACGGGATAGAACACGAGGCCGGGCACCTCGCCGGCCACGTCAAGGACCTCGCACCCGCGCACGGCCGCGACGGCGGCCAGCAGCTCGCCCGCGGGCGTGAGGCCGCCGGTTTCACGGATACCGCGCGGTCCTGTTGCCTCGAAATAGCTGACGGATTCGACGCCGGGAACGCTGAGCGCCGCGATGCTTCCCATCAGCCAGGCGGCTGTAAATGTCTCAGGCTGCAGCGGGTCGGTGGCTTCGGCTGCCGCTTCGTCGCCTTCGGTGGCGACGGCGTTGAACCGCGCCTTCAGGGTCACCGGCCCGAGGTGCAGCGGCCGTCCCGAGCCGATCCGGAGTGCGTTGAGCGCGACGAGCCGCTGCATTGGCAGGGTTTCGACGACGTGCGGCACCTCGGTGGCGTGCATCTGCGGGGTGATGCTGAAGGACACGGCGTCGGCGTCCGGGGGGAGGCGGCCCGCGTTGCGGTTCAGCTCGGTGAAGTGCGATCGCGCACCGGCAAGCAGTGCGCCGCTAAATCCGCGCTGCCGAGCCTGGTCCTTGAGTTCATCCCAGAGCCCTGGCTCCGTGACGTGGCTGAAAGCGTCGAACCCCGCGAGCCGCAGCACTTTGTCCAAGGGGAGGAGATCGAGGAGTTCACCGATGCGATCCGGCGAATCGACGGACAGGCGCACATCCAACGGAACGTCCAGATCCATGGCCTCATCCGTGGCCCGCCGGATCGAGCCCTCAGCGTCGGGCCCGGGCGCGAGCTCCAGAAGCAGCGCGTCCAGGCCGGGAATGGGCTCGGAACGGGTTCTGGGTGCTGTGGCCGAAGTAGCCGAAAGCGAAAGCGCCGGCACCCGGGCCGTGCCGCCGTCGAGTACCGTGAGCACACGTTCCGGACCCGGCCGAAGAACAGGCACCACAGGCCCGGGCGTCGCCGTCAGGAGCACCGACTGGTGGACGCGGTCGCCGGCGGAAACATCCACCGGAAACGGCTTGGAAAGCGGCGTGCTGTACGTCTTGAACGAGGCGTCCGTCCAGTTCCGCTGGTCTTCGGTTTCGAAGACGTCGCCCTGGAAGTCGAGCCTGAACCGCGTTCCGTCGCGCTCCCATTCCATCAAAGAAACGTCCAGGAAGGGTTGGTGCGGACTGATGTCCTTGGGGAAGAACGACGGCGAGCTGGCGCCGCCGGGACTGCCGATGGTCACCGCACGGCCGGCGTCGTCTGGGCGGTGCAGCACCACGAGTCCGATCCGGTTGCTGCGGAAGGCAGCGGGAGCGACGCCGTCGAACGTCACCTTGACGCTGTCCTTCATGAGGTGAATGGCGAGCTCGCCGGTGTAGCTGGAGCCGAAACCGGCGAAGTCGATGTCGAGTAGGAGCGTGGTGGCGCCGTCGGCGTGTTGCGCGACCCGGCTGACAGTGGGAGCGAGGGTGCGCCAGTCGTGGTCGCGGACCACTGCGCGAATGGCCCGGAGTACCGGTATGCCGTTGAACGTGATGTCCGAGAGTTCATCGTTGCGTAGCTCGGCCCGCCAAGCTGCCGCTTCCACCGTTTCCGACGGGGCGAACAGCCTGGAGTGGTTTTCGTCATTGATCACAGCAGGCCTTTGCAGCGAGGAGGGAAGTAAGCGCAATCGGATTCAATTGTGATGCGCACCATGCGACGAGTCAACCGGTTGACCAATATTTGGGAGCTCATGCGATGCAACCCGCGTCGCGGAAGGTCACCCGAAGCAACGCCGCGAAACCTGGCGAAAGGCTTCGAAACCATTATTGGTTCGCGCACTGCAGCCCGCCTAACCTCGATGCACGTGGTGTACCCAAGAGGCCAGGGAGCTGCCTGCAAAGCAGCGCACGCGGGTTCGAATCCCGCCACCACGTCTCATGTGTTGTCCTGGGCGAAACGCCCAGGGGCCGAGCTATTGGGCTGCGTCGTAGCCCGCCAGCAGGCGGCGAGACGCTGTGCCCATGTGCGAGACCATGGCCTCTGTCACCAAGGCGGCGTCCCGGGACTCGAGGGCCTTGAAGATCGCGCGATGCTCGGCGAGCGCGGCGGCGGCATGGCCTTCATCGGTCAGCGCCCGGTCCACCCAGATTCGCAAGAGCGACCTAATGCTCTGCAGGAGTTCCTGCAGGACCTGGTTCCCGGAAGCGGTCGCGATTTCCTTATGGAATGCGGCGTCGGCCTCGACGAAAACAGCGAGGTTGTCCAGCCCGGCCTCCATCGCGTCAAGGTTGGTTCGCATGCGCCCCAATGCCTCGTCAGTAATGCGGGCTGCGGCCAACTGAACCGCCTGGACCTCCAGTCCACTGCGGAGCTCGACGAGTTCGCGTGTGCGTGGCTCGCCCAGCATGAGTCCCCAACTGAGGGTGCGGGGCAGCAATTCGGAGACGCCGTCGCGCAAGTAGGTCCCGGAACCCGGCCGGACGATGACGATGCCGAGGATTTCCAACGCAGCCAACGCCTCGCGAACCGCTGAACGCCCGACGCCGAGCGAAGCCGCCAATTGCCGCTCGGCCGGGAGGCGGGTCCCCGCCGCGATGTCGCCGCTGGTGAAGTACGCGAGCAGCCTCTCAGCAACTTCGGAGACGACGGAGCCGTGCTCCATGGGGGCAAGGGCTGCCGTCATATGGGCCGCTGCGGCGGCGGAATTCGCTGACATCTTCACAGCGTAGCAACCGGATGACCAATTTCTCCCGCACCCAAGCACCCCGCGATCGAGCGCGAGTGCGGTGCGTGAAAATTAGGATCAGTCAACCGGTTGACCAATTTGCTCTTGAGGGCTTATGGTTTTTATCACACGCTTAGCTCGGTCCTGCGGCATCGAAGTCGACGGATCGGCACTAAGAAAACCCGAGCCGCCTGGTCTGCAGAAGGACAACGCGCTCCGGCAACCTCTAGGAGTCAATGTGGACACCACACAATCGGTGGTCGAAAGATCGGCCATCAAAAAGGTCGCGATCCGGCTGGTGCCGTTTGTCGCCTTGATGTTCTTCATCAATTACCTGGACCGGACAGCCATCTCGTTCGCCGGCCCCAACGGCATGAACAAGGACCTTGCGCTCTCCGCAGCGCAGTTCGGCTTCGCGTCCGGAGTCTTCTTCATCGGCTACATCCTGCTCGAGGTGCCTAGCAACCTGGCCTTGCACAAGTTCGGCGCACGCCGCTGGCTGGCCCGAATCATGGTCAGCTGGGGGATTGTGTCCCTCGTGTTCACCTGGGTGGGCAACGTGGATCAGCTCTACGTCCTCCGTTTCATCCTTGGTGTGGCCGAGGCCGGATTCTTCCCTGGCGCAATCCTCTTCCTGAGCCTCTGGGTCCCCGCAAAGCACCGAAGCAAGATCCTGGCGCTCTTCTACTTGGCACAGCCCCTGACCACGGTGATCGGCGCTCCGCTGGCCGGCGCGTTGATCCAGCAGCACGGCGTGTTCTTCGGCCTTGAAGGCTGGCGGTTCATGTTCTTCGGCGTCGCCATTCCGGCGATCGTCATCGGCGTCATCTCCTGGTTCTACCTGGTCGACTCCCCCGCCAAGGCCAAGTGGCTGACGTCGGAGGAAAAGACCTGGCTGACCGGTGCCCTTGCAAAGGAAAAGGAAGCAACCGCTGCCAGCAACAAGCACGTCAGCGTCCGCACAGTGTTCGGCAACGGCCGCGTTTGGATGCTCTCCCTGATCTACTTCGGATTCATTTACGGCCTCTACGCCCTCGGCTTCTTCCTGCCGACCATCATCAAGGGTTTCGAGTCCCAGTTCGGAACGAAGTTCGACGTCTTCCAGCAAGGCCTCATCACGGCTATCCCGTACTTGCCTGCCGCCGTCGCCCTGTACTTCTGGTCCAGGGACGCCACCAAGCGCGGCGTCAAGACGTGGCACATTGCGCTTCCCGCACTGACCGGCGCCGTCAGCATCCCGTTGGCACTGTTCGCAGGATCCCCGGCCGCAACGATCGCCGTCATCACCATCACCGCCATGTCCATTTTCGCGGCGTTGCCGAACTTCTGGACGGTGCCCACGCAGTTCCTCACCGGCGCGGCAGCCGCAGCCGGCATCGCGCTGATCAACACGGTCGGTAATCTCGCGGGCTTCAGCGCCGGTTACATCACCGGCTGGCTCAAGGACTGGACCGGCAGCTATACGGCGCCGCTGTTCGTGGTGGGCGGGTTCATGCTCCTGTCCTCGATCCTCATGGTTGTCCTCAGCCGCCGGGGCAAGGCCAGCGACGGCATCCCCGCAGAGGCACTGGATCCCGCAGGCGCCGGCCACCACGCAGAGCCCTAACCCGGCCCGGCCCGCCCAACTAACTCGCAGTTGTTGTCGTTTTGAGCCCCCATAACGACAACAACTGCCAGTCAGTTGGGCCCCACCGCCCCGCCATCCGGCACCATACCAATCCTCGCTATTAGGTCCAGGAGTTCCGCATGACCCGCTTGTTCAATGAACCCGCAGCCTTCGCTGACGAAATGATCGAAGGTTTCGTCGCATCGCACGGCCGCTGGGTACGGCGCGTATCCGGCGGCGTTGCCCGCAGCACCCGGAGCACTCCCGGCACGGTAGCACTGGTGATCGGTGGCGGTTCGGGCCACTACCCGGCTTTCGGGGGTCTCGTCGGCCAGGGCCTGGCGCACGGCGCAGCGATGGGCAACCTCTTCGCCTCACCGTCCGCGCAGCAGGTCTACAACGTGGCCAAGGCGTCGGACAACGGCGGCGGCGTGCTCCTGGGCTACGGCAACTACGCCGGCGATGTCCTGCATTTCACCCAGGCGCAGGAGAAGCTCCGGAAGGAGGGAATCGACTGCCGCAGCATCGCCGTGACGGACGACATCTCCTCCGCCCCCGCAAGTGAGATGCACAAGCGCCGTGGTATCGCCGGTGACCTGACCGTCTTCAAGGTCGCCGCCGCAGCCTCCGAAGCCGGCCACTCTATGGACGACGTCGTGCAGATCGCCGAACGTGCCAACCACCGCACCCGTTCCTTCGGCGTCGCGTTCACCGGGTGCACGCTGCCCGGCGCGGAACGGCCGCTCTTCACCGTCCCCGAGGGCCGGATGGCCGTCGGCATGGGAATCCACGGCGAACCGGGCATCGGCGAAACCGACATTCCGACGGCGGACGAGCTCGCCGAGCTGATGGTTACCAAGCTCCTCGCCGAAATCCCCCAAGGCGTCGAGATCAGCGGCGCCCGCGTCGTCCCCATCCTCAACGGCCTGGGCAGCGTGAAGTACGAGGAACTGTTCGTGGTCTACCGCCGCGTAGCGAAGCTCCTTGCAGAAGCAGGGCTCGACGTCGTGGATCCCCAGGTGGGCGAGCTCGTGACCAGCTTCGACATGGCAGGCACATCCTTGACCCTTTTCTGGCTGGATTCCGAGCTTGAGGAACTGTGGCTGGCGCCAGCCGATGCCCCTGCCTTCCGCCGCGGCGCGATCACTTCGCAAGCCCTGGCAGCCGACGCCGCAGGCACCGACAGCAGCGAGCTGGCCGACGTCGAACTTTCCATCCCTGCCGCCACGGCTGAGTCCCGCGCGGCCGCCGTCCGCGTCCTCGCCGCACTTGGCGCCGCCAAAGACGTCGTAGAGGCCAACGCTGACGAACTCGGCCGGATCGATGCGATCGCCGGCGACGGCGACCACGGCATCGGCATGGAACGCGGAGTCCGCGCCGCCGTGGAAGCCGCGGCATACGCCGTCGAACGCGGTGCCGGCGCGGCCACCACCTTGCACTTCGCCGGGGACGCCTGGGCTGATAAGGCCGGCGGAACCTCCGGCGCCTTGTGGGGCATGGCGCTGCGGGCCGTCGGTGACGCCCTGGGCGACGTCAACGCGCCCGACGGCGGTGCTGTCGCCACCGGTGTAGCGGACGCCGCCGCGGCCATCATGAACTTCGGCAAGGCCACGGTGGGCGACAAGACCTTGGTGGATGTTCTGGTCCCTTTCCGCGACGCCCTCGAAGCCGGCGTGCAGGACGGCCGGTCCCTGACGGACGCGTGGGGCACCGCCGTCGTGGCAGCCCAACAGGCTGCCGAGGACACCGCGAACCTGCTGCCGCTCATGGGCCGCGCCCGCCCGCACGCCGAGAAGAGCCTGGGAACCCCGGACGCCGGAGCCGTCTCGATGGCCCTGATCGTCAAGGCAATCCACGAGTCCCTTCTGGACAACACCGTCGAAAACACCATCAAGGAGACAGCATGAGCACCAAACTGCGCCTGGTCATCGGATCGGACGACGCCGGATTCGAGTACAAGGAAGCCCTGAAGGCCGACCTCGAGGCCAGTGAACTGGTCGAATCCGTGACCGACGTCGGAGTGGACGCCATCAGCCACACCCCTTACCCCTCCGTGGCCATCGCCGCCGCCGAGCTCATCGCCGCGGGCAAGGCCGACCGTGCACTCCTGGTGTGCGGCACGGGACTGGGGGTGGCCATCGCGGCCAACAAGGTCCCCGGCATCCGCGCCGTCACCGCCCACGATTCCTTCTCCGTGGAACGGGCCGTCCTGAGCAACAACGCCCAGGTCCTCACCTTCGGCCAGCGCGTCGTCGGCCTGGAACTGGCCCGCCGCCTCGCCGGGGAGTGGCTCACCTACACCTTCGACGAGTCCTCAGCCTCCGCCGAGAAGGTCACACTCATTAAGGACTACGAGGGTGTCACTTCCTGCTAAACCCGCCGTCGGCGGGACGAATGAGAAGGCGATCATCGGCGTCAGCCTGAAGATGTACTTCGGCTACGAGCACACGCTCGAGTACTGCCGGGAAGTGGCGTCCATCGCGGCTGCGCATCCCGCGGTCCAGAGCGGCGAGGTCGAGTTGTTCGTCCTGCCGGCTTTCCCCGTGCTGGCCGAAGCCGGCCGGCTCCTGGACATGTCCGGCGTGGGCACGGGCGCGCAGGACATCTTCTGGGAAGACGAAGGCGCGTACACCGGTGAAGTCAGCGGGAAGATGGTGGCCGAGATCGGCGGCTCCTACGTCGAAATCGGGCACGCCGAACGCCGCAGGATCTTCGGCGAGGACCACCGGGTCATCGGACTCAAGACCACGGCGGCCTACCGCAACGGCCTCACCCCGGTTCTGTGCGTCGGCGAACTGAACTCCGGTTCAGCCGAAGAATCCATCGCCCATTGCACCGCCGAGATCGACGCCGGACTCAAACGGGCGCAATCGCTCGGTCCCGCAGGCCGGACCATCGTGGCCTACGAACCCCAATGGGCCATCGGCGCACCGGAACCCGCCACCCCGGACTACATCAGCGCCGTGGTCCGCGGCCTCGACGAGCACCTCCGCTCGTTGCCGGGACAGGCCGAGAGCCGTGTCATTTACGGCGGCAGTGCCGGCCCCGGACTGATCAGCCAGTTGGACATGTCCGTCGCCGGCTTGTTCCTGGGCCGCTTCGCGCACGATCCGAAAGCGCTCAAGACCATCCTGGACGAGGCTGCCGCACGCCTCGTTGCGTCCGCACCGGCAAGGGCCGCGAAAGGGGTGACAGTATGAGCTCAACCATCGGCCTGAGCAGCTACGCGTTCTTCTGGCAACTCTCGGACGCCGTCTCGGCACCGCTGAGCATCCACGACGCGTTGGCGCGCACCGCGGAACTGGGCGTGGAGCTGTTCCAGATCTGCGACTACGCTCCCCTGGAGCACATGTCCGACGACGAACTAACTGCCGTCCGCTCAACCGCGGACTCCCTGGGCATCACGCTGGAACTCGGCACGAAGGGCATTCGCCCGGAGCACCTTCGCAAGTTCCTGCACATCGCCCGGATCCTCGGCTCGGACCTCCTCAGGACCATGTTCAACGTCCCCGGCCACGCGCCCGACGCCGACGAAGCCACCGCGATCTTCACCGAGGTCCTGCCGGCCTTCGAAGCGGCAGGCGTGCGGATCGCCGTCGAAACCTATGAGCAGGTGCCCACCGCACGGATCCTGGACGTGATCCGCCGGGTGGACAACCCGTACCTCGGGATCTGCAGCGACCCCGCCAATACTGTCGCGGCGCTGGAGATGCCCCGCGAGGTGATTGACGCCGTCGCGCCCTATGTCCTGAACATGCACATCAAAGACTTTGCGTTCAGCCGCAAGGAGGGGTGGGTCGGGTTCACGTACTCCGGCGCGCCGCTCGGCGAAGGCCTCTTGGACTACGACTACATGGCCGGCAAGATCCAGCCCTCGCAAAGAAGCATCAACCAGATCGTCGAACACTGGCTGCCCTGGCAGGACACCGAGACGGAAACCATCCGCATCGAAAACCAGTGGACCCAACAAAGCCTCGAATTCCTAAGGAGCAAGTGAAATGTCAGCAGAACAATTGACCGTCGCCGTTGTCGGAGCCGGTGGCAAGATGGGGATGCGCGTTTCCGCCAACCTCCAGAAGAGCAACCACACCGTCACCTACAGCGAGAACTCCCCCGCCGGCCAGGACCGCGTCCGCGCCGAGGGCCGCGAGATCACCGCAACGGACGACGCCGTCAAGGGCGCCGACGTCGTGATCCTCGCCGTGCCGGACACCGTCCTCGGCATCGTCTCCGAAGGCGTCGTCCCACAGATGAAGCCCGGCTCGATCCTCCTTACCCTGGACCCGGCCGCTGCATATGCCGGACTGCTGGCCAAGCGCGACGACGTCGTCCAAGCCGTAGCCCACCCGTGCCACCCGTCCGTGTTCCTCGAGCGCACCACCAAGGAAGAATGGGCCGACACCTTCGGCGGCCAGGGCGCCCCGCAGAACGTCGTGGCAGCCATCGACGAGGACGCCCCGGCAGCGACCCGCGACGCAGCCGAGGCGACCATCCGCACCATCTACGCCCCCGTCATCGACGTCCACTGGGTCACCGTCAAGCAGCTCGCCATCCTCGAACCCACCCTCGTGGAGACCGTGGCCTGCATGATCGGCACCCTGCTCAACGAAGCCCTCCACGAAACCGTGCACACCGCCGGCGTCCCGGAAGAAGCAGCCAAGGCCATGCTGTTCGGTCACGTGCAGATCGCCCTGACCAACGCCCTGCGCGGCTCCAACCCGTTCTCCGAGGCCTGCGAAATCGCCATCCAGTACGGTAAGGACACCATCATCAAGGACGACTGGAAGAAGATCTTCGACGATTCCGAGCTCGACGGCGTCATCGCCAAGATGCTCAAGCTGGACGCTGTCAAGCGCTAGGCACGGCATCACCACCCGCGAGATGGCACATCACGGCAATACTGCCGCGACGTGCCGTCTCGCAGTGCATTCCAGGGGTTTACGCCCCGCCCCGCGCCAGCCATCATGAAATCAGGCGCAGGACTTCGCCGACCGCTAAAGTACGGCCGCTCCTTGCGCGGCGGAGGCGCAGCGACATGTCACCCAGGATCGAGCCCGCGGACCACGCCTTGGGCACTTCCCCCGGCGCCCCCGAGCGATTCCTGAGCGACTACTACGAGCACGTGGCCGATGACGATGTCCGCAACTACACCACGGACACACTCCTGGAGCGTGCCCGCTACCACCGCTCATTGGCGGAACGGCGGGCTCCCGGGCAAGCTGTGATCGGCGTCCTGAACGAGGCCGACGCGAGCCTCGCAGCGATTGTCACCGATGACATGCCCTACCTGGTTCCGTCGGTCACCGCGGAAATCGCCAGGGACAACGCCTCCATCCGGCTCCTGGTCCACCCCACTTTTACCGTCACCCGGGATCCAGCCACCCACCGCCTGACCGACGTCCACCGCCGCCCCCTGCGGACGGGACTGCCGTCCGGCGTCGAGCCTTCCGCTTCGGTCACCCCTGTGGACCACGACGACGGCGGCCCGCTCGCGGAGGCGTGGATCGCCGTCGAGATCTCCAGGCTTCCGGACGAAACGAGCGCCGAACGCCTCGTTGAACGGCTGCAGACCGTCCTTGGCGATGTCCGGGCCGCCGCGGAAGACGCGGCTGCCATCCACCAGGAACTTGCCAATGAAGTCCGCCGCCTGGAGGGGGTCCCCGCAGCGCAGGAGGTCCAGGAGTTGCTGCGCTGGCTGGACGACGGGAATTTCGTGTTCCTCGGCTACCGTGGCCTGCGGGGTTTGGGGTTGCTCCGGAATGTGGCGGCCGACGTGTCCAATGCCGTGCCGTCCGAAGCCGGTCCGTCCGCAAGGCCTGGCGCGGCACCCCTCCTCACCCTCACCAAGTCGACGCTCCGCTCGACGGTCCTCCGGCGCGCCTACCTCGACGAAATCAGCCTGACCACGGGTGACACAAGCGGCGAGCGCACCTTCGTCGGCCTCTTCGCTCCCAGCTCGGCATCCCGCTCGGCACTCCTGATTCCCGTCATCCGGGACACTGTCGACGAGGTGCTGCGGACGTTCGGCTACCCGCCCGCGTCACACCGAGGCAAGGAACTCCTGGCGGTGGTGGAGGCCTATCCGCGCGATGAACTCTTCCATATCGACGCGCGGCAGCTGGCCGAGCACGCGCGGGACATCCTGCGCCTCCAAGAACGCCACAGCACACGGTTGTTCCTGCGTCCGGACTCGCACAACCGCTTCATGGCGGCGCTGGTCTTCCTGCCGCGGCAACGCTACAGCACGGCCGTCCGGCTCAACATTGAACGCGAACTTCGCGAGGCCTTCGGCTCCGAGGCCATCGAGTTCGAGCTCCGCCTTGGCGAATCCTCCATGGCCCGCGTGTTCTTCCGGGTCCTGTTGCCACGCGAGGGGGCGCCCGCCGTCGTCGACCCTGCGGTACTGGAGCAGCGGATTATTGCCGCAACGAGGTCATGGGCGGAAGGCCTGGACGAAGCCTTGCGGGCAAGGTTCCCCGCGAACGAGGCCGCCCGGCTGTCCCGGCAATGGGCCACCGCCTTTCCGGCCAGCTACAAGGCCGATTACGAGGTGGAAGACGCGGTTCAGGACATCGTCCGGTTCGAGAGTTTCGCGCCCCCGGACGCGGACCTGGCAGACGGCGACACCCCCGACCCTTTGCTCACCGTCTACAGGCGCCCGGGAACCGCCGTCCTCACCGAAGATGCACGGATTCGTCTGTATTTGACCCGTCCGCAGAGCCTGAGCGAGATTCTGCCGTTCTTCCACAACCTGGGCTTGCGCGTCCTGGACCAGCGGCCGTTCGATGTGCAGCGTGCCGATGGGCGGTCCTTCTTCCTATACGACCTCGGCCTCGTCTATCCGCGCGGTGTTGATCCCGTGGGAACCGGCGAGCTCCTGGCCGCTTCGTTCTGTGCCGCGATGCGGGGAGATGCGGAGTCCGACGCCTTCGATGCCTTGGTCATCCGGGAGGGGATCGACTGGCGGCGGACAGCCATCCTGCGGGCGTATGCGAAGTACCTTCGGCAGCTGGGGAGCACCAATTCCTATGGGTTCATCGCGGATACCCTTCGCGAGAATGTGCGTGCAACCCGCGCCTTGCTTTCGCTCTTCGAGGCGAAGTTCGATCCGGACCGCTTCGAACCCGATCTGTTCGATCCTGAACTGCGCGCGCCGGCGCCAGCTGGGCCGACGCCTGCTGAGCAGATGGCGGCCGGAGGCGACCTGTTCGAAACGGACGGCGGCAAGTACAGCTCCCGGACACAGGCCACGAACGCGGCCCGGAAGGAACTGGCGGAAGCGATCGACGCTGTACCGGTCCTCGACGCCGACCGCCTGTTGCGTTCGCTCGCGAGCCTCGTGGAGGCCACGCTGCGCACCAACTTCTACCTCAACAAGCCGTATTTGAGTTTCAAGCTCAACCCCGCTTCCATCCCCGCCGCACCGGCGCCCCGGCCACAGTTCGAAATCTGGGTCTACTCGCCACGGGTGGAAGGCGTCCACTTGCGTTTCGGCGCCATTGCCCGCGGCGGCTTGCGTTGGTCCGACCGCCGTGAGGACTTCCGCACGGAGGTCCTGGGGCTCGTGAAAGCCCAGACCGTGAAGAACGCCGTCATCGTTCCCACGGGAGCCAAGGGCGGCTTCTATCCCAAGCAGCTCCCGGACCCCGCCGAAGACCGGGCGGCTTGGCTGGCCGAGGGCCAGGAAAGCTACCGGATCTTCGTTCGTGGACTGCTGGACATCACGGACAACCTGGTTGCCGAGCGGGTCGTCCCGCCCGCCCGCGTGGTGAGGCACGACGGCGACGACTACTACCTCGTGGTGGCCGCGGACAAGGGCACGGCCACGTTCTCCGACATCGCCAACGACCTCGCGGCAGAGTACGGATTCTGGCTGGGCGACGCGTTCGCGTCCGGCGGTTCAGTGGGTTATGACCACAAGCAGATGGGCATCACGGCCCGCGGCGCCTGGGAGTCCGTGCGGCACCATTTCAGCGAACTGCTCATCGACTCCCGGACCGAGGATTTCACCGTGGTGGGCATCGGCGACATGAGCGGCGATGTGTTCGGCAACGGCATGCTGCTCTCGAACCACATCAAGCTGGTGGCGGCCTTCGATCACCGGCACATCTTCCTGGATCCCACCCCGGACCCGGCCACTTCCTTCACCGAGCGGAAACGGCTCTTCAAGCTCCCGCGCTCATCCTGGGCCGACTACAACCCCGCGAAGCTCAGTCCCGGCGGAGGAGTGTTCTCCCGGGCCGAGAAGTCAATCAGCATCACCGAACCGGTCCGCCTCGCCTTGGGATTGGATGAAGGCACAACGGCGATGAGCCCGCCCGATCTGCTCAGGGCCGTCCTCACGGCCCCCGTCGACCTGCTGTACAACGGCGGAATCGGCACCTACGTCAAGGCTTCCACCGAGACGCATGCCGACGTCGGAGACAAGTCAAACGATGCCATCCGGGTCGACGCCGCCCAACTGCGTACCCGGATCATCGCCGAGGGCGGCAATCTCGGCATCACCCAACGTGGCAGGATCGAGGCCGCACTGGCCGGAATCCTCGTGAACACCGATGCCATCGACAACTCCGCCGGCGTGGACTGCTCGGACCACGAGGTGAACATCAAGATTTTCCTGGACCGGATGATCGCCGCGGGCAAGATGTCCCCCAACGAAAGGACGAAGTTCCTGCACTCACTCCAGGACGAGGTGGGGCGCCTCGTCCTGGAAACCAACGTTGACCAAAACGTCCTCCTGCTCAATGACAGGCAACTGGTCCTCGAGTGGAGCCCGAGCTTCGAACGGACCATGGACTGGCTCGACTCGGCCACTGACCTGGACCGGGAGCTCGAATGCCTGCCGACTACCCAGGAAATCCAGGCACGAGTCGGGACCGGAGTCGGACTGACATCGCCCGAACTGGCCGTGCTGGCGGCTTATGCCAAGATCGAGCTGGCCCGGGAGCTGACTGAAGGCGGGCTCGCGGACGATCCATGGTTTTCGCAAACGCTGCGCGAGTATTTCCCCCGCCAGCTCTCGGAACGGTTCGGCGAGGACCTCTCCACTCATCCCTTGCGCCGCCAAATCGTCGCCACGGTGGTTGCCAACGACATGATCAACCTCGGCGGCATAGCCTTCGCGTTCCGCGCCATGGAAGAGACCACCGTTTCGGCGGCCGCGGTGGCGCGTGGATTCGTGGTCATGCGCCGAATCTGGGACTTCGATTCGGTCACGGAGGCCCTGGCCCAAGTACCCGCAAGCATCCCCAGCGAACATGGGTGCGCCGTCGCCCTGGATATGCGCCGCCTCCTCGACCGGTCCACCCGCTGGTATGTCACGCACGATTTCCGGGACAAGCCCCTTGCGGACGCCTTTGCGCGGCTCGAACGGCCGATGTCATTGATGCGGGCAAATTTCACGCGCTTCCTGCACGGGATCAACCTGCAACACTCGTTGACGCGCCTCGCCCATTCGGATTCGGTGGGCTTGCCACACGAGCTGGGCCTTCGAGCCTCGGAACTCCTCGTCAGCTACGGCCTTCTGGACACTTCCGCGATTGCCGAGGAATTGCAGGAGCCCGTTGAGGACGTGGCGGAGGTCTACTTCGCCGTGTTTGAGCGGATCTCGGCCATTCCGCTGTTGGAACACATCACGCTGTTGCCGCGCGAAACCCACTGGGAGGCCTTGGCGCGGGCAGCCCTCCGCGACGACATGTACTTGGTCCTTGCCGACATGACCAAGGCCGTTGTCCGGCACACGCCCCGCTCCTCGGAGGCGGCCGCCGACCCGGTGGAGCGGATCATGGATTGGGAGCGCGGAAACATCGAACAACTCGCCCGCATCCAGGACACCATCAAGGAAGCCATCAAACCCGGCCCGGTGGACATTGCGGCACTCTCCGTCGCAGTGAAGCTCTTGCGCGCTATGGTCCGCCGGTGATCCAGCTCCCAGAATGACAGACATCCGACGACTCTTTGCTATCTTTTTATGCAGGAATTGCCGCTCCCCCCTGCGGCACCCTGCAGAAGGAGCCCCCCAATGAACACCGCAATAATAGAACCCAAGGAAATCCATTTGTCCTTTGCGTCCGTCGACGAAGTCCACGCCGGACTTGACGAAGCCGTCGGCACGCTCATCGAAGCCGCTGCCGAAGACGGTCGCTGCGGGATCCTGGTGACCCGCCGGGAACCCGGAAGCTACACGGTTGCCTTGGACGAGTCGGTCCCGTTCGGCCAGACCCGCGAGGTCCTCGCCGCCTAGGACAGGTCCTCGAAACAGGCACGGACAACAGAACCGGGGCTTGTTTCCCACACCACGCCAGGACGGCGCGGAATGGGAAACAAGCCCCGGTTCTTTATCTCGGTTGTTAAGCGGTCACTACACCCGGCGCAGCTCCACGCCGTCGGACTTCATGAAAAGCTGTTTGGCGGCTTCATCGGCGCCAGGTCCTGCGGGTTCAAGCCACACAACGTTGCCGCTGCCCGAGACTTCCTGCACCTCCCCCGCCGCGACCACGTGTGCGTGCCTTACGACTTCGATCCGCTCCCCCACCTTCAACGTTCCCCAGTTGGAAACGACGGCGGACTGTGCGATTCGCCTGGACAGGACTGTCCCGCGTGCCTTCATTGAACTTCTACCCCTTTGTGGATGTTCGTTGTTTCAGTTGTGAACGGATATTCCCCGGCAGGCCCACGACATCGTCGGCGTGGACATGCCGTACCTCATAAGTTCTACTACACAGAAAGCGCCCCGGGGCACGTATTGCCAAACATTTCCGGGGCGCTTCCTATTGTTCACTCGAACAGCATTTTGTTCGGCGTCAGGCGAGAATTCCGACGGCGGATTCGGCCGCTGCTCGCACCTCGCCGGCGCCTACAAGCCGGTCCGCCGCTTCCAGCTCAGGTGAGAGGAAACGGTCAGTTCCGGGACCATCGACGACGCCGCGCAGCACCTCGATCACGGCGGTGCCTGCAGGCCCCGGAGTGAGTTCGCCACCGGACAGTTTGGTGCGGATGTCGAGGGCACGCGCGCTCGTCACGAGTTCCACAGCCAGGACACGGCGCAGGTTCTCAATGGCCTTGCGGAGCTTCCGGGCAGCGTGCCAACCCATGGAGACGTGGTCTTCCTGCATAGCGGAGCTCGGGATGGAGTCCACTGAAGCCGGGACGGCCAGGCGCTTGTTATCCGAGACGAGGCCGGCCTGGGTGTACTGGGCGATCATGAGGCCCGAGTCCACGCCGGGATCGTCGGCAAGGAACGCCGGCAGACCGTGTGAGCGGGCCGGGTCCAGCATGCGGTCCGTGCGGCGCTCGGAGATGGAAGACAAGTCGGCCACCGCGATCGCCAGGAAGTCCAGCACGTAGGCCACCGGGGCGCCGTGGAAGTTGCCGTTGGAGGACACGCGGCCGTCCGGGAGCACCACGGGGTTGTCGATGGCTGCAGCCAACTCACGGGAGGCCACGAGTTCGGCGTGCGTCACGGTGTCGCGGACCGCGCCGGCAACCTGGGGTGCGCAGCGGAGCGAGTACGCGTCCTGGACCTTGGTGTCGTTGACGCGGTGCGAAGCAACGATCGGCGAGTTGGAAAGCACGCGCAGCATGTTGTCCGCGCTTGCAGCCTGGCCCGGGTGGGGCCGCAGGGCTGCGTGCAGCTCCGGCAGGAACACCTGGTCCGTGCCGAGCAGCGCCTCGACGCTGAGCGCGGCGGTGACGTCCGCCGTCGTAAGCAGCAGGTGCAGGTCGGCGATGGCCATCAGGAGCATGCCGAGCATGCCCTCGGTGCCGTTGACCAGGGCCAGGCCTTCCTTTTCCGCGAGGACCACCGGCTCGATGCCGTGTGCGGCGAGGAGCTCGGCAACCGGCTTCGTTCCGGCGGCGCCGTAGAGCTCGCCGTCGGGCCCGGTGGCTTCGCCTTCGCCCATCAGGACCAGTGCGCAGTGGGACAGCGGGGCGAGGTCGCCGGAGCAACCCAGGGAGCCGAATTCACGGACAACGGGGGTGATACCGGCGTTGAGTACGTCCACCATGGTCTGCAGGACCACGGGACGAACGCCCGTGCGGCCCGAGGCCAGGGTCTTGGCGCGCAGGAACATGATGCCGCGGACCACTTCGCGCTCCACTGCCGGGCCCATGCCGGCGGCGTGGCTGCGGATGAGCGACTTCTGCAGCTGCGTGCGGAGTTCGTTGGGGATGTGGCGGTTGGCCAGGGCACCGAAGCCCGTGGAGACGCCGTACGCCGGAACTTCGCTGTGGGCGAGGCCGTCGATGTGGGCGCGGACCTTGGCGACCGTGTCCAGGGCTTCCTGGGAGATGGTCACCTTGGCGTCGTGACGTGCGACGGCGACGACGTCCTCCGGCGTGACTCCGCTGGAGCCGAGGGTGACGGTCAGCGGTTCGTGGGTGGTGAGAGTCATTTTTCCTCGTTCTTCCCAACTAGCTCGCAGTTGTTGTCGTTTTGGGGTCCCATGACGACAACTAATGCGAGTTAGTTGGGGGTGTGGGGTCTGGTTAGTTGGTTTCCGTCATGGGGATTCGGACGCCGCGTTCGTGGGCGACTTCGATGGCGCGGTCGTAGCCGGCGTCGGCGTGGCGGATGACGCCCATGCCGGGGTCGTTGGTGAGGAGGCG
>NZ_JBHVTT010000031.1:0-24982 GCF_042884555.1 Arthrobacter sp. NPDC058127
TCGCAAGCTCAGGCCGGGGCCCTCGCCGGTGTGGCCCCACGGCCAGGGAACCCTGGCGGCGTGGGCCCCCGCAGTTGTTGTCGTTTAGCGGCGGCTAAACGACAACAACTGTTAGCTAGTTGGGTTCGCCGCTAGCTTGCGCGGGAAGACTGCGCGCTCCCGCCATGGCCGGACGCCGCCCGACGCTCGGCCAGCCGGATCTCCAGCACAGAGTCCATGGCCTGCTGGACGCGGTCGGCTGCGCCCGCAGCTGTGAAATCGCGTTGGGCTTCTTCGAGATGTTCCAGTGCGTCCTTGTTTTCACCGGCCGCCTTGAGCGCTTTGCCGAGGAGGAAAGCGACTTCACCTGCGGTGTGCCGGGCGAGGACGTCGCGGTCCGCATGGATTTCGCGCAACTTGGTGATGGCTGCCGGGATGTCGCCCGTCAGGTAGAGCCAGCGGGCGCGGATAAAGGCAACTTCCAACTGGTCCGTCTTGTTTCCGCCCACAATCGACAGGGCGAGTTCGGCGCGTTCGATGGCCGAAAGCGTCTCCGGCTCCACGATTCCCGAGGAGAGGCGGACAGCCGCGGACGCCTTGTTGAAGCGGGCCCACAGCTCTATGTCATTGGCGGGGGAGAGCAACTTGGCGGCGCGCTCGTGATGCTTGATGCCTTCCACGTAGTCGTGGCGCATGAATGCCACGTTTCCGACCACCCAGGCGACTTCGCCCGCGAGCTGTGACATCGAGTGGTCGTCCATCTGGTTGTTCATGGCCTGGCAATACGTCCAGGCCTCGTCCAACCTGCCACTCTCGGCCAGCGCTCCGATCAGTGCCCTGTGCGCCCCGATGATCAATGTTGAGCCTTTGGGCAGCTGCTCGGAAAGCCTCACGGCTTCCTTGGCGTGCTCGACGGCGGTGGCCAGCTGCCCTTGTCCGTGGCAGACAGCGGCGAGCATCTGGCGGGCGCGGACTCCCAGGCCCGCAGATTCCGTCGCCATGGGATGTTCCAGGAGATGCTGGATGATCTGCTGGCACTCCTTGAGCTGCCCCTGCTTCATGAGGCATTCGGCCTGCATGTAGGTCATGTTCCACCAAGCGCTGGTGTTCTTTGCCTCGAGCGCGATCTGGGCGGCGGTTGATGCGTGGCTTGCGGCGAGCGGGTAGTCCCTGAGGTCCCAGGCTTGCCTGGCGTACAACCCGGCGAGCACGTATTCGGCGTCACTGACGGATACGGGCTGGCTCCAGGCTTCCAGGGCTTTTGGAGCCAGTTCCAGACGGCGGGCGAGTTCTTCAATGACTTCGGCCGTGGGCTCCCGCCGGCCGGTTTCAAGAAGTGAAATGTAGCTCGGTGAGTAAAGGTCCCTGCCCAATTCAGCCTGGGTCAGCCCACGTTCGAGCCGTTCGGCACGGAGCTTTTCTCCGAATCCGTTCCCCACAGGTTCCTCCTAGAGGCTTGTCTTTGCGCTGTCTTTACCCCAAAGCTTGACAGTCGCTGTGGAAAACATTTTACAATGAATGTCAACAGGGACCGCGTAATTTCCGTAACGAATCCGACTCGCATTGAGGAAAAATTATGTTGAAGAAGATTGCTGCAGCAGTGGCCTTGGCCGGCGCTCTTGCATTCTCCGCCGCGGCGCCAGCCGTCGTTTCCGCAGCCCCTGTGGCAGACACCGTCAGCACGGTGCTCAGCATTGGTAACTGGCCTGACCCGATGAGGGTTTCGCAGGCTATCGGTAACTGGCCCGACCCGATGAGTGTGGTCTCCCAAGCCATCGGCAACTGGCCTGATCCCATGCGGGTATCGCAGGCTATCGGTAACTGGCCCGATCCCGTGTAGCTGAGGCTCCACGGCGGCTCCCGGCGAACCCGGCAGCCGCCGGGTAATTCAAATGAAGTGAAGAAGTCCCCGGTTGTCTGAAATCGACACACCGGGGATTTCTTTTGCGCGAGGATCCGCCTGGCCCGGAGTCATTGTGCCGGGGTTGTTAACAACACTTGTCTCTAAACCTTGGGCCGGGCGAGGAAAACCGGTCAGGGGAATGTTTCTCGCGATTTCGGCGACCGTGGAAAAGCTCGTTAAATAAAGTAGAAGGCCTTCCGAGTGGAAGGCCTTCTACTTTTTGGTCGGGATGACAGGATTTGAACCTGCGACCTCTTCGTCCCGAACGAAGCGCGCTACCAAGCTGCGCTACATCCCGATCCGCTGCGAAAGCAACTGTTCAAGAATAGCCGATCCCTCCCCGGATGCGAAATCGAAGGAAGCCTCCCAGAGGGCAACTGCCTCAGACCAGCGAGTCCTTCCAGGCGCCGTGTAGGCGGGCGAAGCGTCCTCCACCGCCGATGAGCTCGGCAGGCGTGCCATCTTCCACGATGCGTCCCTCGTGCACCACCAACACCCGGTCGGCGGTCTCCACCGTAGAGAGCCGGTGGGCGATGATGATCGCGGTGCGCTCCGAGTCCGTTCCGGACAGCAGGCTGCTGAGACCGGCCTGCACGAGCCGTTCGGAAGGAATGTCCAAGGACGACGTCGCCTCGTCCAGGATGAGTACCGCGGGGGCGGCAATGAACGCCCGGGCAAAGCCGATCAATTGCCGTTGCCCGGCGGAGACCCGGCCGCCGCGCTTGTTAACGTCGGTATCGTAGCCGTCAGGCAAGGCGGAGATGAAGTCGTGTGCCCCCACTGCCCGGGCAGCTTCTTCAATCTCGGCGCGGGTAGCCTCAGGCCGCCCCAAGGCGATGTTGTCTGCCACCGAGCCGCTGAAGAGGAAGGCTTCCTGGGTGACCATCACGACGGCGCGTCGCAGGTCCGCCGTCGAGAGCTCCCGGAGGTCGACGCCGTCGAGGGTCAAGGATCCTTCGGTGACGTCGTAGAAGCGGGCGATCAGCTTGGCGAAGGTCGATTTGCCGGCGCCGGTCTGTCCGACGAGCGCTATGGTCTGTCCTGCGGGAATGTGAAGGTCCAGCTTAGGGACAACCACCTTGCCGTTGCCGTAGCCGAACTCGACGCCACGGAAGTCGATTTCGCCGCGGGCATGGGGCAAGGGTACGGGGTTCTTGGGCGGCCGGACGGTCGGAACTTCTTCGAGCAGGCCGGAGACCTTCTCGAGCGCAGCCTGGGCGCTCTGGAAGGAGTTGTAGAACATGGCCATCTGGTCCACTGGCTGGAAGAAGCGCTTTGTGGAAAGGATCAGTGCCAGGAGCACACCCACCGCCAGGTCGCCGGAGAGCACCCGGAAGCCGCCGAACAGCAGGACCACTGCCACGCACACGTTGCCGATCAGGACCAAGCCCGGTTGGAAGACGCCGTTGAGGTTGATGGAGCGAACCGTGACCTTGCGGTAGTCCTCGGAGAGTTCGGCGTAGCGCTGGGCGTTCTCCGGCTCCTTGCGGAAGGCCTTGATGGCCCGGATGCCGGTCATGGTCTCCACGAAGTGCACAATCAGCCTCGCCGACACTACCCGCGATTCGCGGAAGGCGATCTGCGAGTGCTTCTGGTACCAGCGGGCAAGGAAGTAGGCGGGCACGCCCGTGGCGAGCATGAGGAGTCCGCTGCGCCAGTCGAGCGCAAATACGGTACATGCCGTGAAGAGCATGAACAGGATCCCGGATGCCAGCGAGCTGACGCCCGAATCGAGGAGTTCACGCAGCGCCTCAAGGTCCGAGGTCTGGCGCGCGATGATCCGGCCCGAGGTGTACTTCTCGTGGAACTCCAAACTAAGCCGCTGGGTGTGCCGGAAGACCCGGAGCCGCAGGTCCAGGAGCATGGATTGGCTCAGCTTCGCCGTGGATGTGACGTAGAGTGCCGTCAAAACCGCCGTTGCGACGGCCGCCGTCAGATACAGGACGCCTGCCAGGACCACCGGCATGTTGTTCCCGGCGAGCAGCGAGGGAAGGGCGTGGTCGATGCCGAAAGCGATGATCGCCGGCCCCGCCACCCGGGTTGCCTGGGAAAGAACCACCATGCCGAGCGTCAGCCAGAACCGCAACCGCACCGGGCGGATGAGCGATCCCAGCAAGGCGACCGACCGCCGTCGTACTGCTTTGCTGTCGCTGCGGCTCAGGTGGGCGTTGTCTTCATTGGCGGTACCGAACGTGCTCATCGGCGGCCCTCCCCGGCTTGGTCCATGTGCTGTTCCGAATCCAGCTCGTGCTCTAGTTCATCGAGTTCGAGGTCGAGGTCCTTCGGACCGGCGTCGAGGCTCGCGATCACGTAGCGGTAGTGTGCGTTGTTGGCCAACAGTTCCGTATGGGTTCCGACGGCGGTGATGCTTCCGTTTTCGAGTAGCGCGACGCGGTCGGCCAGGGCCACGGTGGAGGGCCTGTGCGCGACGATGAGCGTGGTGGTGTCCCGGAGGACTTCGCGGAGCCTGGCTTCGACGAGTTCCTCCGTGTTCACGTCCAGGGCCGATAGCGGATCATCCAGCACGAGGACCTTGGGCTTGGCTGCGATGGCCCGGGCCAGGGCGATCCTCTGCCGCTGGCCGCCGGAAAGACTCAGGCCTTCCTCGCCGATGAGGGTCCCGACGCCGTCGGGCAACGAATACGCGAAGTGCGCCTGCGCGACGTCGAGCGCTTCCTCAAGGGCTTCCTCGGACGTGTCGGGAGCGCCGAGCAGCACGTTGTCCCGGACCGAGCTGGAGAACAGGGTGGTGTCCTCGAAGGCGACCGCCACGACCGTCCTCAGCTGCTCGACGCTGAAGTCGCGAATGTCCACGCCGTCGATGGTCACGGATCCTTCGCTCACGTCGTAGAGCCGGGGGACCAGCTGGAGCAAGGCGCTCTTTCCGCTGCCGGTAATGCCCACCAGGGCCATGGTTTCGCCGGGCCTGATGTCCAGGGTGACGTCGTGCAGGAGCCGCGCGCCGTCGTCGAAACCGAAACCGGCGGCCTTGAAGCTCAAGGCCCCGCGCAGTTCCTTGGGTGTTCTGGGGTTCGCCGGACTGGTGATGGTGTTGGGCGTGTCCATGACCTCGAAATGGCGGTCGAGGGCAGTCTTGGCGGTCAATGCCATGGCTAGGAGGGTTCCCGAGAATTCCACCGGTGCCGCGACCACCGCTGCGGTGCCGAAGAAGGCAACGAGGGAACCGATGCTGAGTTGGCCCATGGAGACGAGCAGGACGCCCGCCACGAGCCCGACGCCGAGCGCCAGCTCGGGCAGCAGTGTCACCACAAGCGTGAAGGTGGCTTGGTGCTTGGCCTTGGCGATCTCGGTCTGCCTCAGCTCCTCGGCCTGTTCATTGAAGTTCTCCAGTGCTTCGCGGCTGCGGCCGAACGCCTTGAGCACGCGGATGCCGTGAACGGACTCCTCAACCGTGGTGGCGAGGTCGCCGGCCTGGTCCTGGCTGAGCCGGGTCACCAGGCTGAAGCGGCGGCGGAAACGGAAGGAATAGACCATGATGGGCACCGCGGCGGCCAGGAAGATCAAAGCCAGCTGCCAGCTCATCGCGAACATAACCACGACGCCGATCACCACGGTCAAGGTGGTCACCACCAGCATGATCGCGCCGAATGCCATCCAACGCCTCAGGAAGTTCAAGTCCGTCATCGCGCGGGACAGGAGCTGCCCCGAACCCCAACGGTCATGGAAGGAAACGGTGAGGTCCTGCAGATGCCCATAGAGGGACACCCGCATCCTCGATTCCACCGTGGTTGCGGGGTTGATGACGAACTGGCGCCGAAGCGCCACGAGCCCGGCTTCTGCGATACCGAGTGCCAGGACCACGGCGGCGGCAATCCAGACAGCGTTGGTGGGGCCGCCAGGGTGGAGGGAGCCGTTGATCAGGACCCGCAGCACCTGTGGGATGGCAAGCGCCATGATGCTGGCCAGCAAAGCGCTGACCAGCCCCATGAAAAGCCGGGGAAGGATCGGTTTGACGTGCGGATAGAGACGTTTGACGGAGGTGAAGAATGAAGTCTGTTTGGCCATGCCCGCTTCTCAACAGCTTTGTCCCGGCGTTCCGCGCCTGCCCGGCGCGACGCACGGAGGTAGTTTCCTATAGCAACTACCCTATGCCATCGCGTAACGGGATTCCCAGCACCATTGCGTTGCGTGATACGAGGTATTCGGAACTACGCCTCCCCGGACATGCCCAGCTTTGGTGCGGCGGGATGCGCATGTCCCGTGCTGGCGATGGCTATTGGCGCGCTGTCAGTGTCAGCAACACGGCTTCGGGCTTGCACGCGATCCGGACCGGAGCGAAGCGTGAGGTGCCGATGCCGCCCGAGACGTTGACCGGCGTCGTGCGTCCGTTGTTTTCCCAATCATTTAGGCCCTTGGCGCGCCACGTGGGGAGATCGCAATTGGCAACCAAGGCGCCGTAGCCGGGGATGCAGATCTGGCCGCCGTGGGTGTGTCCGGCGAGGATGAGGTCTGCTGAGTCGTTCGTGAAATGGTCAAGGACCCGTTGGTAGGGGGCGTGGATCACTGCAACGCGCAGATGCGGGCGGGAGTCCTGTCCGGCGGTACCGCGTGGCCAGCCGGCGTAGCGCTCCCGATTCAGATGGGGATCGTCCACTCCGGAGAAATCGAAGCGGATCCCGTTGATGGGCAGGGACTGATGCCTGTTGGTGAGGTCGATCCAGCCGGACATCCCGAAACCTGAACGAAGGCGTGGCCAGTCAAGCTCGAGGGGATTGTCACTGAGGCGTGACGGGCCGAGGAAATACGCGGCCGGGTTCTTGAACCGCGGGGCGTAGTAGTCGTTGGAGCCCGGAACAAAGACGCCCGGGAACTTCAATAGCGGCCGCAGTGCATCCAGCAGCGGCACGACGGCGTGGGGGTGGCTGAGGTTGTCACCCGTGTTCACTACGAGGTCGGGTTCAAGCGTCGCGAGCGAACGCAGCCATTCGGCCTTCTTGCGTTGGCTCGGTACGAAATGGATGTCGCTTATGTGCAGAACCCGGAGGGGAGACGAGCCTGCCGGGAGGATGGGAAGGGTCTCCTCGCGGAGTACGAACTGGTTCTTCTCCCAGAGGCCATAAGCGAGGCCCGCAACACCAGCGGTTGCGCCCGCTCCTGCAGCTACGGCAAAGCCGCGTCCGATCCTTCGGACGCGGCTTGCCAGCGATTCAATGATGGGCTTGGAGCCGCTAGCCATTCTTTTTTCCATTGCCGTTCCCGTTGCTGCTCGGCTGGGTACTCGGAGTCGTGTTGCTCGGAGCGTTGTTGCTCGGAGTCGAAGTCTTGTACCCCGGCGGGTCGAGGAGGTTCGAGGGCGGGGCCGGGAACGGGTTGGTGCCGTAGGCAGGTGCAATCTGGGTCATGTAGTTGGAGAACTGCGGCCCGGCGATCATGTAACCGTCAATGCCTTGGTAGAACTTTCCATTGATCGTCACATTTTGGCCTGGCCGTTGCTGGTTGCCCAGCGGATCGCCAAACCAGGTGGCTGTCGCGAGGCCGGAGGTGTAACCGGCAACCCACGTTGAGCTGTTGACGTCGTTGGTTCCGGTCTTGGCCGCGATGGGAAAATTGGTCTTGGTGGAAATACGCGGCTGGATCAGCGAGCCGGAACCCTTGTTCAGAACCTCTTGCATGGCGTAAGCAACGCCGTGAGCAACCTCAGGGGTGACCGCACTTCTGCAACTCGTGGACTGGGCCGGAAGTTTGGCGCCCGTCTGGTCGGTCACCGAAGTGATGGCGATCGGCTCGCAGTATGTGCCGTTGTTCGCAAAGGTGGCGAAGGCACTGGCCATGGTGAGCGGCGAAGTCTGCGTGGCGCCAATCAGGTTGGACAAACGGGTCATGGGAATCTTGGGATTCGGGTCGCCGGTAGTTGAATTGGGGAGGCCACCGTGGATGCCAACAGCATCGACGATCTTCTGGATGCCGCACAGATCAACCCGTGCGGCCGTGGCAAAGGTCATGGTGTTGATGGAGTTGGCCAAACCATCGACCACCGTCATGGGCTTGTAGTAACCGCCTTCGGCGTTCTGAAGGTCGAAGCTGCCCGCCACGGTGCTGTCGTAGAAACCGTCTTCAGGTGTCGGGCACGTGTTCTTCCAGGGGAAGTTCGGCGAATAACGCCGGACGGTACCGTCCAGCACGGTGTTCATGGACTTGCCCTCGTTCAACCATTCGGCAAAGGTGAAGGGCTTCATGGTGGAACCGGGCTGGAAGCCGCCTAGGCCGTTGAGGTCATTGCCGTTGGCGTCGAGTTTGTCGACGTTGAAGTTCTGTGTCTGATCGAACTTCCCCGCGGTGGGAAACCAGACGGTGTTTTGTGCCATCGAGATGATCTTGCCGCTGCCAGGCTGGACCGACACCAAGGAAGCGCCCCATTTGTCCGGATTGGCGCCAGCGGAAGCGTCAACCTGGGTTTGGGCCACGGCTTGTGCCTTGGGGTCCAGAGTGGTTTGGATGGTCAGGCCGCCCCGGGAGACGCGGTTCACGCGGTCGTCGAGCGTCGCGCCGTAGGCCGGGTTGTTGTAGAGCAAATGCAGCACGTAGTCGCAGAAATACGCAGCGGTGGGGGAGTAAGGGCAACCTTGGCGAGGCTGCGTGACCTTGGTGGTGACCGGCGTCGCGATGGCGGCGTCGTAGTCAGCCTTCTTGATCTTTCCCTGGTCCAGCATGAGGCCGAGCACCAGGTCGCGACGCTGCTTCGCGTGGTCCGGGTTGGTGACCGGATCGTAGTAGGACGGGCTGTTGACGACGCCGGCCAGCAAGGCGGCCTGCGGCAACGTGAGGTCCTTGGCGCTTGTGCTGAAGAAGAGCCTTGAGGCGGCCTCGATGCCGTAGGCGTCCTTGTTGAAGAAGACGATGTTGAGGTAACCCTCAAGGATCTGCTGCTTGGAGAACTTCTTCTCCAGCGCGATGGCCAGCTTCATTTCCCGAAGTTTGTCGCCGACGCCTTTGTTGACGCCATTGAGCTTGACGTCGGCCGACTGGCCCTGGGACACGAGCGACTCGTTGATGACGTTGTTCACGTACTGCTGGGTGATGGTGGAAGCACCCTGCTTTTGGCCGCGAGCCGTGCTGACGATCGCCCGCATGATGCCGGTGGCGTCGATGCCGCCGTGCTCATAGAAGCGACTGTCTTCGACCGAGACGATCGCGTCCTTGATGAAAGGACTCATCTGGTCGAGCGTGACCCGCGTGCGGTTCTCGGAGTAGATCGAGGCGATCTGGCTACCGTCCGCCGCCAGGATGGTGGTCGCCTGGCTGGGCGGGTTCACCTGAAGCTCCGCCGGCAGCGTGTCGAAGAACTGAATGGACCCACTCGCCGCACTGCCTGAAACGGCGGCCGCGGGGACGAGCAAGCCCGCCACCAGGACACCACAAATAGCGCTCACACCAAGGAATCCGAGGATCTTTCCAAGAGTGGTGGCAGTGTCGAATAGAGGGTTCCTACGAGTCACCATGTTCTCCACTTTACCGGCAAGGGCTAGTCTTTCTTTCATGACCAAATGGGAGTACGCGACGATTCCGCTCATCATTCACGCCACAAAGCAGATCCTGGACCAGTGGGGAGAGGACGGCTGGGAGCTTGTCCAGGTTGTTCCCGGACCCGATGGAAACGGACTTGTTGCATACTTGAAGAGGGAGAAGCAGTAACAATGACAACCCCCGCAGAAGCCACCGTTGGCGCGGATTCCACAGCTCCGGCATCCGCCGTCGAGCAGCGCCTTGCCGAACTGGGACTGACCCTGCCGGCTGTTGCCGCTCCGGTTGCCGCCTACGTTCCGGCCATCGTCTCCGGCAACCACGTGTACACCTCCGGACAGCTGCCCTTTATTAACGGCAAACTCGAAGCTACGGGCAAAGTCTCCAGCGGTGAAGAAGGCCTTTCGGATGAGCCCACCGTGTCTCCGGAAGACGCGCAGATGTATGCAGCCGTCTGTGCGGTCAATGCATTGGCTGCCGTCAAGAGCGTCATCGGAGACCTCGACCGCATTACGCGCATCGTGAAGGTGGTCGGCTTCGTGGCCTCCGATACCTCCTTCACCGGCCAGCCCGGTGTAATCAATGGTGCATCCGAGCTTCTCGGGCGTGTCTTCGGCGACAAAGGGCAGCACGCGCGTTCCGCCGTCGGCGTTGCAGTCCTTCCGCTCGACTCTCCCGTTGAGGTCGAGTTGATCGCTGAATTCAGCTAAGGAACCGGTTCACTCAATTGCCACAACTAGCCCGACGCCTGTTTGCGTTACCCCCTGAACTAGAAGGGGCTGCACGGAATTGGCTTGAGCTCGGCGAGCGGGTCCCCCGCGCCGCGCGTTTTGCATCATCTGTTGTACTGCTCCGGGACTCGCCTACCGGCCTGGAAACGTGGATGGGTTACCGTCCCGGTTCCTCGCCGCTGGGTGTTGTCGCGTTTCCCGGCGGATCGCTTGAACCCAGCGACGACGATGCCCTCGGCTGGCTCGGCCCCTCGCCTCAGCATTGGGCTGAGGCGCTAGGGACCGCCGACGTCGGACTTGCGCGCCGCCACGTGGTGGGCGCCATCCGCGAACTGTTCGAGGAAACCGGCGTCCTGCTGGCCGGCCCGGACCTGTCCTCCACAGTGGAGGCAACGTCCACTCCCGAGTGGATGAAGGCCCGCGAGGCCGTAGCTGCGCAGGACAAGTCATTCACGGATGTCCTGGCCAAGCGTGGCTTGTCGTTGCGGACTGACCTGCTCAAGCCGCTCGTCAACTGGCTCAGTCCGGACTTTGCGCACCGGCGCTTCAACACCCGCTACTTCGCGGCCACCCTTCCTGTTAACCAGCAGCCCTCGCTGCTGGTGAGCAAGGGTGTCTGGGGGCGCTGGGTGTGCGTTTCCAAACTCATGGCCGAGCGCGAGACCACTGCGCTTGGGGACGAAATCGGCCAGGAAAACACAGCCGGCTTGGCTTTGGGCCAACTGCTGGTGCCGGGCTCGGAGATCATCCTCGAAAAGATGGCCGCTGCCCAGGGTTGCATTGCGTACCTCAGCTACAAACGCAAACCGCACATGTACCAGCCGCGGCTTGTCCAAGAGGATGGCGCACTCATGCTCGAAGTCGAAGCGGCCCGCACGGTTTCAGGCGAGCCGCAGCGGGAGCGCTGACGACGCGGCGACGCGCATCCGCTGGCGAAACGAAAAATGCCTGGCGACTCCGGAATTCCGGGGTCGCCAGGCATTTTCCGTTTCGCAGGAAATTAGCGCGAGCGCTGGCGGAGGCGCTGCATGTCCAGGATGACTACTGCGCGTGCTTCGAGGCGGAGCCAGCCGCGCTGGACGAACTCGGCGAGGGCCTTGTTGACCGTCTCGCGGGAGGCTCCGACCAGCTGGGCCAGTTCTTCCTGCGTGAGTTCGTGGGCCACCAGGACGCCGTCGGTCGCGGGCCGGCCGAAGCGGTCCGCGAGGTCCAGCAGGGCCTTGGCGACGCGGCCCGGGACGTCCGAGAACACGAGGTCGGAGAGGGAATCGTTGGTGCGGCGCAGGCGGCGGGCGAGTGCCTGCAGCAACTGTGCGGACACTTCAGGACGGGTGCGCAGCAGGGCGTTGAGGCTTTCGTTCTTCAGTCCTGCCAGGCGGGTCTCGGAAACAGCGGTGGCCGTTGCGGTGCGCGGGCTGGGGTCGAACAGGGCCATTTCGCCGAAGAGCTCACCCGGGCCGAGGATGGCCAAGAGGGATTCGCGGCCATCCGGAGAGGTGCGGCCGAGCTTAACCTTGCCGGACACGATGAAGTAGAGCTGGTCACCCTGATCTCCCTCGCGGAAAACAGACGCTCCGCGTGAAAGGTCCACCTCTGTGAGTTCGTCCGTCAGCAGACGGAAAGCGTCGTCGTCAAGGGTGGCGAAGAGGGGTGCGCGGCGCAATACCTCGATATCCATGAAATCTCCTGAGTAAAAGTTCGGCTGGGGCGCTTCAGCCATTGTTTCAGAATTTTGTCGCGTCTGTGACGTACTTGGCAGCCGAAACGCCCTAAATCACGCGGAAGAGGCACAAAATCGCGCCCCAACTCGCCGGGAATGCCCTGCTCGGCAGCGGCTTCGCGATCTGGATGACAGCTTGCATCCGAAGGGAAGCTGTCAGTCTGTGCAACTACAATTGGGGCTTACTCGGCTGTGAGGAGCTTTGGTGTTCGGCTTGACCATCTTGGACCTGGCGTTGATTTTGACGCTTCTTTCCTACCTGATCTACGGACTGCGCAACGGCTTCTTCGTGACGCTCGGCGGAATCGCCGGCTTCGCCGTAGGAGCAGTGGCTGCCTTTGTCGCGGTCCCGCTCGTCGGCGACTGGGTCAAGGACAGCGGCTGGAGACTGACCGCCATTATCGGCTCGGCCGTAGTGCTCATTGTTCTGGGGCACGGGCTTGGCACCTGGATCGGCCAGAAGGTCCGCAAAGCCGTGCGCATCCAGCCACTGCACGCACTCGACCGCCTGCTGGGCGGTTTCGTCAGCCTGGTTGTCGCCGCGCTGGTCATGTCCATGTTGGCGTTCAGCATCGGCTCGTTGGGTGTGCCGCTCGTTTCGCAGCAACTGGCCGATTCCAAGGTGATTCGCTTTATCGACACCATGACGCCCACACCCGTCAAGGCCGGCGTGGCGCAACTGCGTTCCACGGTCATGGGCAACGGCATCCCCCAGCTCATCGAGGGCATCGGCCCCGTGGCTCCTGTGCCCATTCCGAACACCAGCACGGACACTCCTGCCCTCAACAATGCGGCCCATTCCGTGCTGAAGATCGCCGGCACTGCCTACCAATGCGGCCAGAACCAGACGGGCTCCGGCTTTGTGGTCTCCCCTGGCCGGGTGGTCACTAACGCGCACGTAGTGGCCGGCGTGTCGCAGCCTGTAGTGGAAATCCCCGACGGCGGCGCAATGCCGGGGCGTGTGGTCTACTTCGACAGCCAACGCGACCTGGCCGTGGTCGCCGTCGACGGTCTCCCGACGGCGCCGCTGCAGTTGAGCGCCGACCTTCCGGCCGGCTCACCCGCGGCCTTCGCCGGCTACCCCCACGGCGGTCCGTTCCAGTCCAAACCAGCCGCGGTGGAAGGCATCTCGACCCTGCTGGTCCCGGACATTTACGGCAACAATCCTTCTCCGGAACAGGTCTACAAGCTTGCAGGAGACGTGCAGCCTGGCAATTCGGGCGGTCCGCTTCTGACGACCCAGGGACAGGTTGCCGGCGTAGTGTTCGCCAAGACCACTTCGGATGTGGCAGTGGGCTACGCCCTCACCATGGAAGAGCTCTCGCCCGTGGCCCAGCAGGCACCGTCCCTGAGCGCGGCAGTGTCGTCGGGCCAGTGCACCAAGAAGTAACCCTGCCCAGTCCGAGGATCTAGACCGCGGTGGCGAGGTAGTCGATGGCCAGCTTGTAGCCCTGGACTCCTGCGCCGACGATCACTGCGGAGCACACCGGGGACAGGTAGGAGTGATGGCGGAATTCCTCGCGCTGGTGCACATTGGTGATGTGGACCTCGACGGCGGGAAGCTGCACTGCTGCAAGGGCGTCCCGCAGCGCCACGGACGTGTGCGTGTAAGCACCCGCGTTGATGACGATCCCGACGGCGGTCCCGCGGGCGCCGTGGATGGCGTCCAGGAGGTCGCCCTCGTGGTTGGACTGGACGCAGTCAACCGTGAAGCCGTTGGCCTCGGCGGCGGCCATGGCGAGCTGCTCGACGTCGGCCAAAGTGGAGGTGCCGTACTTTTCCGGCTCGCGCGTGCCCAGCAGGTTCAGGTTGGGGCCGTTGAGGACGAGGATGGTGCCGCGACCGGCTTCGGTGGCGGTGGGAGCTTCAGTCATGACTCCCAATCTATCGGTGCGCCGAGCCTGTCCGGCGTTTCTTACGCTGCCCTGCTGCGCCGCGGCGCTGGACAGCGTAAGAACCACCAAACAACAGCTACACCGCAGTAGTGCGGAGCAGCAGGGCGTGTTCCGGGTTCAGGACTGGCATCGGGAGCCCGACTTCTGCCAGGAACCGACCGCTCGCCTGAGCCCCGGATGGCAGCCATGCGGGCGGCTGCACCTGGGTGAAGGTGCGGGCGTAGTCGGCGTCGACGGGGGCCGGGAAAATGGCCTGCACCATGTAGGAACGCTCGGGGTCGAGGCCCGGAATAGCGACGCGGCGGGGTTGTTCTGCGAACGACGTCCGGGTGCTGACGACGGCGAACAAGCCAGCGTCGCCTTCGTCGGACACCACACCGTGCAGCATGATCGAGTCGTCCGGTACGTCCGCACGGACCATCCGGCCGCTGTGGATGAGCCCGCGGTGCTCCTTGTAGAGGCCGATGAAGCGCTTGAGTTCCTCGCGTTCGGCGCCCTGCACTTGGCGGACATCCCATTCCATGCCGAAATGCCCGAACATCGCAGTGATGGCGCGGAAGGAGAGATCGTGCGTGCGGGCCGTGGTGTGCGAAGTGGTGGGGCCGATGTGCCCGCCCACCAGTTCCGGCGGAACCACGACGCCGGTCCAGCGCTGGATGGTCTGCCTCTCGAGGGCGTCGTTGCAGTCCGATCCCCAGATCCGGTCGGTCCGCTCAAGGATGCCGAGGTCCACGCGGGCGCCGCCGGAGGAGCAGCTTTCGATTTCGACGCCGGGGTGGGCCTTTCGGAGCTCGTCGAAGAGCCGGTAGGCAGCCAGGGTTTGAGCATGCACGGATGCGCGGCCTGCATGGCCGTGTTCGGTGAGGTCCCGGTTCTGGTCCCATTTGAGGTACTTGATGTCGTTCTCCCCCAGCAGGGCGTCGATCCGCTCGAAGACGTACTGCCAGGCCGCCGGGTTGACGAGGTCGATGATGTGCTGGTGGCGCCATTCAAGGGGGAGGCGGCCGCCGTCCTTGTGTGAGATGGCCGCAGGGCCCACGATCCAGTCGGGGTGCGCCCGGGCAACATCGGAATCCAGGTTGATCATTTCCGGTTCCACCCACAGCCCGAATTCCATGCCGTGGGAGTTCACGGCCTCGATGAGCGGCGTCAGCCCGTCGGGCCAGAGGCTTTCGTCGACGTACCAATCGCCCAGGCCGGCATGGTCGTCGCGGCGCCCGCGGAACCACCCGTCGTCGAGCACGAAGCGCTCAACGCCCAGCTCAGCAGCGGACTCGGCGAGCTCGATCAGGGCGTCGAGCCGGTGGTCGAAGTACACGGCCTCCCACGTGTTGAGGACCACGGGGCGGGGCTTGCCGGCGGGGAGTCCCGTGGAAGCCGCGGGAAGGACATGGTGCGGGCGGGACCGGAACCAGCTGTAGAAGGCTTCGCTGATGCCGTCCAGGCCGCGGTCAGAGTAGGCGGCAAACAGCGCGGGTGTGGTGTAGCCCTCGCCGGGCTGGAGCACCACTTCGGCGGGCCCCAGGAGCTCGGAGCCGCCGATCATCGTGCGGCCGTCGGCCACGGTGTCGGCGAATTGTTCGTGGTTGCCGCTCCACGCCAAGTGGGTGGCCCAGACCTTCCCATGGCGGTTGCCGAATCCAGGGGTACCCGCCGCGAAAAGCAACGAGGAGTCGTGCCCCGTGCGGCCGTGGCGTCCCGTGCGTACCCACGTCCCTTGTTGGACGGACCGGCGCTGTGGGTGCCGTTCGCGGCACCAGCGCCCGGTGAGGTCAAGGAGTTCGACGGCGTCGGGCCCCACCGGGAGAACGGTGGCCAGTTCGTCGAGCTGGAAGGGGGACGTGCCGTCGTTGACGGCAGTGTGGCGCAGCTCGAGAAGGCCGCCGGGGTGAAGGGTGAGGGTGGACGTCACGGTGATTCCGGCGTCGGGATCCTTCTGGACAATCGCTGCGGAGGCGACGGCGGAGCTGCCGTCAGCCTGCACTTCCACCACGCGAAGCCGGAGCGAAAAGTCCAGTCCCGGAACGCCGTCGGCGATTCGCTGGCCGCGGAGGCCCGGACGGCCCCGCCATGCGGACGAACCTTGCGGGAGGAGGGCCGCCGGTACGTTGGCATCGACGGCCGAGTGTGGGATGGGTTCGCCCAGGATCGCGAGGTCCGGAAGGGTGCTGCCGAGATCGGCACCCCAGTGGATGACTTCGGCCTCTCCGTTATCGAAACTGACCACGAGGCTTGTGCCGGCGGAACGGAGGTGGAGCGGGTCCATGGGCTGGTTCACTTTCAGGGAGTCGTTGTGTGTCGCGTTGGGAGGGAGTGGAGAGTCCGGGCACCGCCGTCAAAGGAGTGAAGCGGCGGCGCCCGGACTGGTTTGGCGGGGCTGGTGTTACTTGAAGAGGTTGTTGACCTGGTTGTTGGCATCGGAGAGCGAGCTGGCCGGCTTCTTGCCGCTTAGTACTGCGTCCATTGCGGGCTTCATGATGCCGTCAACTTTGGCAGCCTTGTCCGCGATGGGGAAGAGGAACGTGGTGCCGTCTTTGACCTGCTGGGTGAAGGCGGAGACGTCAACACCCTTGGCCGCGAACGCCTTGGCGGCCAAGTCCGAGGACGTGCTGATCGCCGGGAACACGACGGCCTTGTTGGCGACGACGTCCTGGCAGGCTGAGGAACCAAGGTATTCGACCCACTTGGTGGCTGCTGCGGGGTTCTTGGTTCCGGCCCAGATGGAGTCGGCCAGGCCGTTGAACATGGACGCGCGCTTGCCGTCCGGTCCCGTCGGGGTGGGGGCGATGGCAGTCTGGATACCCTTGTATCCGGTGTACTGGCCGATCATCCATGAGCCGCTGGTGTTGATGGCGGCCTTGCCTGCACCGAAGTTGTCCGAAACGCTGGCGCCTACCGTTGTTTCGAGTTTGGGCATGTAGCCCTTGTCGGCCAGTCCGGCCCACCAGGAGATGGTTTCCTGGAACTTGGGGTCGTCGTAGTTGAACTTCGTGCCCCACGGGTTCTTGTCGGTAGCGGTCCAGCCGGTGGTGGCCGCGAGGAAGCTCCACTGGGTCTGGCCCTGACCGGAGCCGGAGGACTCCAAGCCCAGTCCGTAGACGGCCACGTTGTTCTTGTCGAAGCCGGCTTCGTCTCCGCGCTTGCCGTTCTTGTCTACGGTCAGGTGGGCGATGGTCTTTTCGTAGCTGCCGCCGTCCTTGGGGTTCCAATCCAGCTTTGCCATCTGCTCGGCAGTGATGCCGGCGGAGTCGGTCATGGCCTTGTTGTAGAAGAGGCTGATGGTGTCCCAGTCCTTCGGGAGGCCGTAGCGCTTGCCGTCCTGGCCCACCCAGAGATCGGCCAGGCCCTTGTTGTAGCTGTCCAGTTTGACGCCGTCCTTGGCTACGGCGTCGTCGAGGGCCAGCAGCTGCTTCTTGGAAGCGAACTCCGGGTACTTGGACAGGTGGTCGGTGAAGACGTCAGGGGCGGTACCAGACACGAAGCCGTTGGTCAGGGTGGTCCAGTAGTCGTCCCAGCCGCGCTGGGTGATTTTGACGGTGATATTCGGGTTGGCCTTGGTGAAGTCACTCGCGCACTGTTGGTAAGCCGGGAGCTGGTTGGCGTCCCACAGCCAGTAGTTGATCTCGCCCTTGGCTTCGCTGGAGGCGGGGGCGGAGCCGCCACAGGCGGAGAGTGACAGCGCGGCCGCGACAGCGACGGTGACGGCAGCTGCGACGGTGCCAATGGATTTCTTCATGGTGGACCTTTCAGGGGGTTGCGATAGAACGGGGCGGCGCTTGGGGAGAAAGATGACTTACTTGATGCCGGAGAATCCGATGGAGTTGACCACCTTCTTGCCGAAGGCGATGAAGAGGATCAGGACGGGCAGCGCTGCCACGAGGGTGGCGGCCATGAGCCCGCTCCAGTCCGGTGCCCCTTGCGGGGACTGGGACTTGAAGACGCCCAGGCCCACGGTGAGGACGCGGACATTCTCGTCCTGGCCTACCAGGAGTGGCCAGAAGTACTCGTTCCACTGACCGATGAAGGTCAGCAGGGCCAGGGTGGCCAGGGGTGCTGCGGCGTTGGGGATCACGATCTGGAAGAAGATGCGGAGGTGCTTGGCGCCGTCGAGCATGGCGGCCTCTTCCACTTCGCGGGACATGCTCAGGAAGAACTGGCGTAGGAAGAAGATGGCAAAGGGCGTCATGAACATGAAGGGCAGTGCCAGTCCGGCGAAGGTGTTGAGCAGGCCCAGGTTCTTGATCATCAGGAAGTTGGGCAGGGCGGTGAAGATCGGCGGGACCATCATGGTGGCCAGGAAGATCGCGAAGACCTTGTTCCGGCCCGGCCAGCGCAGCCTGGAAAAGGCGTAGGCGGCCATCGCACTGAAGAACACCTGGCCTGCGGTAGTCATGGTGGCGAAGATGATCGAGTTGCGCAGGTAGAGCCAGAAGTTGATGTCGGCCCCGGACCCGCCTTCGGCGATGGCCTGCTCAGGACTTTGCAAGCCGAAGACTCGTTGGAACGCGCCCCAGCTGAAGTCGGCCGGAAGAAGGTTGCCGGCGTTCGAGGCCAACGAATGGTTGCTGGACAATGCCGTCCGGAGCATCCAGAGGAACGGAGCGATGGTGACCACGACGGCGATCACTACGAGGACCCAAGCGCCTGCGCGGCGCCAGTTCACGGGTTTCGTGCGGGGGCGGCGTGATCGCGGGGAGCCTACGACGGCGGTGGCGGACTCTCGCGAGTGGCGGGAATTGGTGGAGGTACTCATGGCGGGGTTTCCTTAGTCCAGGTCCGTCTCATTGCCCTTGAGGAACTTCATCTGGATGAAGGCCACGAGGGCGAGAATGATGAAGAGAATGACGGACAGCGCTGAGGCGTAGCCGAAATCGGACTCGCCGAAGGCCTTCTGGTAGATGTACATCTGGATGACCCGGGAGGCATTGACGGGTCCGCCTCCGGTCGTCACGGCCACGGTGTCGAAGACCTGGAATGAACCGATGACCGTGACCACGAGGACCAGGACCAGCACCGGGCGAAGGAGCGGCATGGTGATGCTCCAGAACGTCCGGGTGGGGGAGGCCCCATCAAGGTTGGCCACCTCATAGACGTGATTGGGGATGGCCTGCAGGCCGGCGAAGATCAGCAGGGCCGTGTAACCCATGTGCCGCCACACGTTGACGAAGGCGATGGTGGGAATGGCCCATTGATCGCTGCCGAAGAAGGCGATGCGCGGCAGGCCTAGCCAGCTGATGACTTCGTTCACGATGCCCAGCTGGTAGTCCAGCATCCAGAACCAGAGCAGCGCAACGATCACATTGGCCACCAGGAACGGGAGCAGCAGGACACCGCGAATGAAGGTGGATTTGGCCACGCGGTGCATGAGGAGCGCGAGCCCGATGGCGATCACGGTCTGGAAACCGATGTTCAGTGCCACGTACTGCACGGTGACGGCCATGGCGTTCCAGAACAGGTCGTCGCTGAAGATCGTCGTGTAGTTCTTCAGGCCGATCCAGGTGGGATCGCCGAGGATGCTGTACTCGGTGAAGCTGAGGTAGATGCCCCGGATGGTGGGGACGAGGAAGAAAAGAACAAAGCCGATCATCGCCGGGAAGATGAAGAGCAATGCGATCTTCAAGTCACCGATCCGGCGGATGCCGAACTTGGATGGTTTGCCCGGTTGGGGAGGTGCGGCGGGTTCCGCTTGTTTGGCAAGGGTGGTCATCTTCGACCCTTTCCTGACTGTGATGTGGGTTACAACTGATGTGAATCTACACGAGTAGATCTGAAGGGGTCAAGTAATTTTGTGAAGTTTTGTTCGATTATTTTGGATTTATTGCTTTTTGTTGACTCGAGTAGATCCCAGTGATTCACTGGCATGAGTCACTCGTCGAGCCTCTCCGGGCGGGCGAGGGCATTCTGAAGCCATCAACCCGAATCGAAGGGCTAACAATGACGTTTTCAATGGGAGTAGTAGGCCTTGGCCAGTTCGGCGGCCAATTCGCCCACCTCTTCAAGCTCCACCCCGGGGTTTCCGCTGTCTACGCAGTGGACGAGCTCCCTGAACGGGCGTCCAAAGCTGTTGAACAGCTGGGGCTCGACGGCACCATGGGCAGTTTCGACGAGTTGCTGGCGTCCGACGTCGACGCCGTCGCCATCTTCACGCAGCGCTGGACGCACGGGCCCTTGGTGATCAAGGCGCTGCGCGCCGGAAAGCACGTCTATTCGGCTGTTCCGATGGCAATTTCCGAGGAACAGATCGCCGGAATCATCGAAGCCGTGCGTGAGACCAAACTTGTCTACGCCATGGGGGAGACCAGCTTCTACAACCCCGCAACCGTCTATGCGCGCAAGCAGCACGCCGCCGGCAAGTTCGGCCGCATCTTCTACACCGAAGGCGACTACGTCCACGACATGGACCTGGGCTTCTACGAGGCCTACCAGTACAGCGGCGGCGAAAACTGGAAAGCAACCGCCAGCTACCCGCCCATGCTGTACCCGACGCACGCCATCGGAGGCGTGCTGGGCGCCATACCGGGCCACGCCGTGAGCGTCAGCTGCATCGGCGTCAAGGACGATCGCGGCGACGGCGTCTTCGACAAGGAAGTCAGCATGTTCGACAATGACTTCTCCAACGCCACTGCGCTGTTCGAAATGAACGACGGCGGCGTGATGCGCACCAACGAGATGCGCCGCGTGGGCTACCCCTCGCACATCCGCGAATCGCGCTTCCGTTTCTTCGGCACGGAGGCAAGCTTCGAGCAGTTGGCCACAACCACGCTGTGGCAGGACAAGGAGGGAGTCCTGGACGTCTCCGAGCAGGTGGAGACCAAGCCGAGCATGTCGGCGGATGACCCCTCCTTGGCGGACGTCGCCCCCGAACTCCGCGGTGCCTTCATCTCCGGCCTCGCTCCGGTGCACGACGCCGGCCGGCTCCCCGTTGAATTCGAGGGAGCTCCGACCGGGCACGAAGGCAGCCACCAGTTCCTCGTGGACGACTTCGTCACAGCCGTGAACAAAGGAAGCCTTCCGCCGGTCAACGCGTGGGTGGCCGCCCGCTTCACGCTCCCCGGCGTCGTGGCTCACGAGTCCGCGCTCCGCGGCGGCGAACGCCTCCCCATCACGGACTTTGGAGATGCGCCCGAGGCTTTGTAGTTAGCATGATCACCATGACTAGTTCGGCAGTGCACACCCCGCGCGGACCGGTGACGCGCAAAGACGTGGCCCGGTACGCCGGGGTGAGCACCGCCGTCGTGAGCTATGTGGTGAACGGTGGCCCCAAGAAAGTGGCGCCGGCGACGGAAGCGAAGGTCCAGGACGCCATCCGGATCCTGGGGTACCGCCCGAATGCCGCCGCGCGAGCGCTCAAAATGGGGTCCAACCAAACCCTCGGCCTGGTGATTCCGGACTCCAGCAACCCGTTCTGGGCGCTGCTGGGACACGCTGTGGAAGTGGCGGCCGCCGAGCGCGGATATGCCCTTCTGTTGACGAATTCCGACAACAAACTGGAATCCGAACGCCGCCACATCCGCAACCTCGCTGCCAGGCAGGTTGATGGAGTGGTCCTGGCCAGCGTCATGTTCGAACCCGATCTACTGGAGCTTGTCGGCGCGGAAATCCCCTCGGTGCTGCTGAACCATGCCTCGATCGCTCCTGGATTCAATAGCGTTGGCGTGGACCTCGAAGCCGGAGCCCGCCTTGCCGTGGAACATTTGATCGGCCACGGACACACCAATATTGGACTTGCCATGGGCATCACAGCGGACAACGAGGCCGATGGGCGTGAGGAGGGGTGGCGGCGGGCGCTCGAAGCTGCCGGACTCCCTGTTGGGCCGCTCGCCCGCGGCGGGTTCGACCGACCCGGGGGCTACGCTGCCGGACAACAGCTCCTGGCCGCGGACAACCGCCCGACGGCGATCTTCGCCAGCTCCGATATGCAGGCAATCGGGGTTCTGCGGGCAATCCGCGAGGCAGGTCTATCCGTTCCGGAGGATATCGCCGTGGCGTCCTTTGACGGCTCGGTTGAGGCGGAGTACAGCTGGCCGGCCCTGACCACCGTGGAGCAGCCGGTGTGGGAGATGGCGGAGGCGGCAGTGTCCGCGCTGGTGGGCGAGAATCGCAACGAACCCCCGCAGCACAGGGTCTTCCCCACGCAATTGCGGATCCGCCAATCGTGCGGGTGCCCGTAGCGCCTTCCCACCCCAACTAGCTCGCAGTTGTTGTCGTTTTGAGCGCTCATAACGACAACAACTGCGTGGGCTCACGCCGCCCGGGTTCCCTGGCCGAGCTTGCGAGGCGAGGGTGGCGGTGGGGATCAGTTGGGTCTCCTACGCGCTAGGGAGCTGCGATCCTGAGCTTCCCGACGCCGTCGGCGAGGATGCGCCGGGCATCCTCGCCGAGATGCGAGTCCGTCACGAGCACGTCGGCTTCCTCCAACTGGGCAATCGAGGCGATGCCCACCGTTCCCCACTTGCTGTGGTCCGCCAAGACCACCACGTTGCGGGCCGCACTGATGAACGCCCGGTTGGTTTCGGCTTCCTGCAGGTTCGGGGTGGTGAACCCGGCGTCCGCGTCCATGCCGTGGACGCCCAGGAACAGCGTGTCCAAGTGCAGTTGCTTCAGCGCGGCCGTCGCGATGGGACCCACCAAAGCGTCCGACGGCGTGCGCTCGCCACCCGTCACGATGACCGGGAAACCCTCCCGCGAACCCGAGGCATTGTGGAAGAGATCCGCAATCCTGATGGAGTTCGTCACCACCGTGATCCGCGGGCCTTCCAGGAGTACCTTGGCGAGCTCGTAGGTGGTGGTTCCGGCGCTCAGGCCCACAGCCATGCCCTCGTGGACCAGGGTGGCGGCCTCGACGGCGATCGCGTGTTTTTCCTCGATCAGCTGGGTCGATTTCAGCTCAAAGCCGGGCTCGTGGGTCCGGGCATCGCCGGGTATCTTGGCCCCGCCATGGATACGCTCGACGAGCCCGGACTCCTCAAGCGACTCGATGTCGCGCCGAACAGTCATGGCTGAGACGCCCAGCAGTTGCGCGAGATCCGAGACACGGACAACCCGTTCGCGCTGGACGGCGTCGACAATGGCGGTGTGGCGGGCTGCCTGAAGCATCGGAGCCTTTCTGGAGGGACGGCGGGTGGTTAGGCGGGAGTGGCGACGACGGCGACGCCTCCGGCAGTAAGGTTCAGCGTACCTCCGGTGGGTGTCCCGCTGAGGAGCTCGACGCCGTCGAGCGTCACCTCAGCGTCCCGCGCACTGTGGTTGATGACGAAAGTCCAGTCCTTGGTGCCGTTACTCCTGCGGACGATTTCCACGTCCTCCGGGGGCTGAACGCCCAGGACCGGTTCCACCCCGGCGTCGGAGCAGAGGAGCTGGACCAGTTCGGCCAGCCCTCCGCGGCCCAGGCTGGTGGCCACGTAGTAGGCGGCACCGCGTCCGGCAGATCCCGCCCGGCGGGTCACCGCGGGCGAGCCGTCGACGCCGGTGCCCGCGCCGCTCATGCCTGCGCCGGCGCCGAACGTGGCAAGAACCTCCGCCCCGGTTGCTTTCCCCAGCTCGCTCCAGAGTGACCCGGAGCCGAAGCGGCTCAAGCCCACCGTATCGTCGGAGCGCAGGGGGAAGAATTCCTCCATGCTCACGCCCAGCAGTTCGGAGAATGCGCCCGGATAACCCCCGCCGTTGACCGGGTCCATCCGGATGTGGTCGTTCTGGTCAACGATCCCGGAGAAATACGTGATCACGAGGGTTCCGCCGGCTTCGACATACTCGTGGAGCTTCGCGGCGGACTCATCCGTGACTAGGTACAGCATGGGCGCGATCACCAGTTTGTAGCCGGAGAGGTCATCGGTGCTTTGCTGGATGTCCGTGGTGACGCCTGCCCGGTAGAGGGCATCGTGCCAGCGCCGCGTTTCCGGGAGGTTCCGGGCGTCCTCGCTGGGGTGCGAGTCCAGTTCGGTGCCCCAGCGGGCGTCGGTGTCGTGGATGATGCAGGCTTCGGCCTGGACCGTGGAGCCGGCCACCTCCGAAATGCTTTCGAGCGCCCGTCCCAGCTCCACCACTTCGCGCCACACCTTGCTGTCGCGGCCGGCGTGGGGGACCAGTCCGGAGTGGTACTTTTCGGCCCCGGCGCGGGAGGCACGCCATTGAAAGAACAACACGCCGTCGGTTCCGCGGGCCACGTGCTGCAGGGAGTTGCGCAGCATTTCGCCCGGGGCTTTGGCCACATTGCGGGGCTGCCAGTTGACTGCCGAAGTGGAGTGTTCCATCAGGAGCCATGGTTTGCCCTGTGCCCAGCCGCGGGTGAGGTCCGCCGTCATGGCCAGGTCCTGGAAGTTCCGTTCGTCGGCGGCGATCAGGTAGTGGTCATTGGACACGACATCCATGTGTCCGGACCAGCGCCAATAGTCCACAGGGGCGGTAAGGCCCATGTTGAAGCCCATGAAATTGGTGGTCACGGGGTGCTTCGAATGCGCCCTGATGATCTCTGCCTCCGCGGTGAAACACTCGAGAAGGGCATCTGAGGAGAACCTCGCGAAATCCAGTTGCTGGGTGGGGTTCACCCACGTTCCGGAGCGGCGCGGCGGGAGGATCTCGGCCCAGTCGTAGTAATGCTGGGACCAGAAGGCCGTGCCCCAGGCCTCATTGAGCGCATCGAGGCTCCCGTACCTAGCCTGCAGCCATTCCTGGAAGCCACGCTCAGCATGGGGGCCGAAGTCCGGCTGGTTGTGGCAGCCGTACTCGTTGTGGACATGCCACATCACGACGGCGGGGTGCCCCGCGTAACGCTCGACTATCGCCGTCGTCAGGGCTGCTGCCGCCCGGCGATAGTCGGGCGAGCATGCCGCGAAGGCTTGCCGGGAACCGTAACTTTGCCGGACGCCGTCGGCATCCACGGGGAGCGAATCGGGGTACTTCCGGCTGAACCACGGCGGCGGAGAGGCACTCGCGTTCGCAAGATCCACGCTGATCCCGTTGCTGTGGAGCAGGTCCAGGATCCTGTCCAGCCAGCCGAATTCGTACCGGCCTTCTTCGGGCTCCAGCAGCGCCCAACTGAAGATTCCGACACTGACCAGGTTCACCCCGGCTTCCTTCATGAGGGCGACGTCGTGTTTCCAGACCTCTTCGGGCCATTGTTCGGGGTTGTAGTCGCCGCCGAACGCGATCCGGCCGCCCAACTTGTCGACGATGTAGTCCATTGCCATGCGTTTTATCCTTTGCTGGAACCGAGCGTGAGACCGGCCACGAATTGGCGCTGCAGCACGAGGTAGATGATCAGGGTGGGTATCAC
>NZ_JBHVTT010000032.1:0-22235 GCF_042884555.1 Arthrobacter sp. NPDC058127
CCGCCGTGGGTGCCCGGGGGCGGGGGGGGGGGTTCCAGGCGAACCGCACCCGCCGCCGTCGTTAACGGGTGGGTCCCGGACGCGGAACGGATCGGCTCACAATCGCTGGGCACGCGCGGCCGTAACGACCAGTTGACTCTCGATTAACCCCTTGAAAGTCAGCTACCTGCCGGTAATGTTTGATCCACCATGTTCACGCTGACCATCAACCAACGCGACAGCCGCGGCAACGGAGACCTCGTACCGCAGCTGCTCAAAGACTTGCGCCACATCCCTGCGCGCTTGGACTTTGACCGCTCGGTGGAGGACGAAGTCCAAGGCATCGTGGAATTCCCGCAACAGGCCGTGGACTCAGCGCTCATAGCCTTGCGGAGCGGACAGTGGTACGTGGGAATCGGCGTCGGACCCGTCAACGAACCCCTGCCCAAGCAAATCAAAGACGCCTCCGGACACGGCCTGGTCTACGCCCGCCGCGCCGTGGACCGCTTGCGGAACAGCAAGGAGCGAGTCCCCGTGGCCGTCGAGGGGCCGATTGCTGCGCTTGCTGCCGAATCGGAGGCTGTGCTGCGGCTCTTGGGGCACATTGTGCAGCATCGGAGCGTTGCTGAGTGGCGCGTCCTGGACCTGTTGACGCCCGGCGTGCGTGGTCAACAGAAGGCCGTGGCCCAGGAACTGGGGATCAGCACCCAAGCCGTGAGCAAGGCACTGGCCCGCGCCCAATGGGTGGAGGAGCACGCTGCCAGACCGGCCGCAGCACGCTTGCTGCAATTGATCCTCGAGGTTTACTGATAGCCTCGGCCGCCTTCAGCCGAACCAGCCCTCGACACATCCAACCATTCCCGCCTAACTTGGGTCCATGATCACCAAGCCAAAGCTTGGGCGGCTACTTCCAGCGCTCAAGCAGGCTGTCACAGGGCACCGTCTCCTGTTTGCTGCCAAGACGGCCGCCGCGGCCGGGCTGGCTTGGTACCTCGCGCCACTCATGCCCGGGTCTGCCGCCGCCTACCCGTATTACGCACCCCTGGGCGTTTTGGTCAGCATGCACCCCACCGTTGCGGCTTCCGCCAAGCACGGGCTGCAAAGCCTTCTTGGACTCGGCTTGGGCATAGCCATGGCCTTCGCGGTGACCACGATTACCGCGCCAAACGCACTGGCGGTGGCCGTCGTCGTCGGCCTGGGCGTGGTCGTCGGTGGCCTGCCAAGACTCGGAAGTGCCTCCGAATGGGTGCCCATGGCGGCGCTGTTCGTACTGGTGCTGGGTTATTCGAATGCGCAAGGCTTCTCGTTCGCGTACGTCCTGCAGATGGGCATGGGGGTGGCGGTCGGTTTCGCGGTGAACTGGCTGGTCTTCCCGCCCCTGCATCTTGAAGGCATCGATCCCGCCATCGACGGTCACCAACGGGCGCTGTCCAAGCAACTCAGGGACATGGCCAGCGCCATGACGGAATCGTGGCCACCGGACCATGAGGAATGGGCGAGCCGCAGCGGCGAGCTCGCACGTACCGCGACCGCGGTGCGGACAGCTGTCCAGGCAGCGAAGTTGAGCGCCAAAGCGAACCCGCGGTCCCGCCGTCGAGCCGGGCGCCTGCCCGGCGACCTGGCCGGTTTGCGGGTGATGGAACGGCTGACTTTTCACGTCCAGGACGTCACAGACGTCCTGGCAAGCGTGATCTGGGAAGAGAACGCGGGAACGGTCATTCCGGAGGGTGTCCCGCCTAATTTGGCTGAGGCCCTGGAGGACGTTGCAACAGCGATTCGGCAATGGAGGCATGGAGACGCCGAAGACTTCAGGAGCGCCTTGCGCGACGCCAGGGACAGTGTGGCATCACTAAGTGGCACTCTCACGGAAGCCGCCGCCGGCCAGGAGTCCGTGAACGCCACCGCGTCGGTCGCCATGAGCCTGCGGCGTATCATCACCGTGGTCTCCGACGCCGCCTGAACTGCGGATGGCCAGTCCCGCTGAGTGTGGGTTTTTACAGTAGGCGGCGCAGGATGAGGGCTGCACCGTCGTCGTAGACCGAAGCGGTGACCTCATCCGCGACGGCGATGACTTCCTCGGGTGCCTGGCCCATGGCGACACCGCGCCCGGCCCAGCTGAGCATCTCGATGTCATTGCGGCCGTCCCCCACTGCCACCGTGTGGCGGGGGTGCGTACCGAGCCGCTGCCGCAACAGTTCCAAGGCGCTGGCCTTGGTGACGCCGGCGGCGGCGATATCCAGCCAGGCCGTCCAGCCCACTGAGTAGGTGACCCCGGACAGTCCGATCTTCCGGATGGCTGTGGAAAATTCTTCAGCCGTATTCTCGCTGCTGAACACCACCACACGCACGGCAGTGGCATCCAGCATGGTCTGGAAATCGACGCCGATTGCCTCAACGCCGAAGCTGGCGTCCTGGAACCGCTCGGTAGAGAGGAAGTTCCCGTCCTCGTCTTCGAGCGCGTATTTGGCGGACGGAAGCTGCTCGCGAAGTGCCATCAACGCCGGGGCAGGATCGAAGGTGGCCTTGTGAATGATCTCGTAGCCTGCGTCCAGCTGGGGGTCGAGCTGCAACGTGACTCCGCCGTTGCAGCATACGGCGTACCCGCGTTCCAGCCCGATCTGCTCAATGATGGGCAAAGTGGCGTTCAACGAACGGCCGGTGGCGATCAGGACGTCGTGACCTTGGGCGACGACTGCCCTTGCGGCGTCGCGGACACCTGGCGACATGTGGCCATCGTGATCCACGAGGGTTCCGTCGACGTCCAACGCGACCATGAGTTTGTGATTCGAATTCCGCTGGTCATCGATGCCAGCGACTGAGGTACCAGTCAAAATAGTCATGCCTCCAGTGAAGCAGACCCCACCGACACCAGCTAGGACGCAGGCCACAGCAAGGGATTAACACGCGGTGAATACTCCCACGTTGTCCACAGTGTGAATATTAACTTGAGGCCTTGGCGCGAGGCCTCAGTCCGGCGCGCAGGAGCTTCTGCCGAAGGAGGGCTGGCTGCTCCAAATCGGCCCAACTCCACCTGACGACGGCGAACCCGAGAGCACGGATGCTGTCCTCACGCAGCTTCTCCCGATAGACGATCTCCTTCGCGGTCCAATCCCCCCGCATGTCTTCGTCAGCGTACTTTTGCTTGCCATCGAATTCGCCCGCGATCGATTGCTCCGGCCACCAGAAATCGGTTCTGGCGACGAACTGGCCGGAGTCAACAATCGTGTGCTGTTGGAGCGGTTGCTCAAAGCCCAGCAGCTCGATGACGGCCCTGCTGAACGACTCCCCTGCGGATTCGGCCTTCGGGTGGGCCAAGCTCGCGATGCGGAGTGCCCGGTGCTTGGCGGCATCAGCCACGATCCCGTCCAGTGCCGAGGCGATCCCAGGGTGTTCGATCAAGCGGGCGTCCTGCCCGAGCAAACCCTGCTGCCACAGCATTCGTGCGATTCCGTCAGCCACAACCAGCGCGCTGCTGAAGGACGAGGTGCACATAACATCCATGACCGTCTGCACCGGACTTGTGCAGGAAAAATGGCCGGAAACCACGGCCTGCGCATTGCGTCGAAGGACATAGCGCATGGGATGGTTGCCTGCATTCCGGGCTTTTTCGGCAAGCACGCTGTTTCCGTGAACCACAAAAGTCGCTGGCCGCCGTCCGGTGATCCGCTCGGAGGAAGTGGCCAGATCGACGAACTCCGGCGGGCGCAGTGTAGGGACGCCGAGCACGACAGCTGCGGACTCACCGCAAAAGACGGGCTGGTCGAATGCCATGCCCACCGCCGCCGCAGACCACTCGAACCTCTCGGCAGGCGTCGCTTCCACCCAGGTGGAGGTTTTCACGTAGTACCCCCGCCTCAGCCGGACGAGACGGCCTGCCCTGAACGGCCGGTGAATCCCGGCCGTGGAGCCCGTAAGGGCCAGCCGCTCGGCGGAGACGATGAGCTGCGGAGGTATGTCCATGGAATTACTATCCATGGGTCGTTCGGCAGCGTCAGCCGTGCTTTGGCTCTATGTGGACAAGCCAGGCTGTGGAGGACTACAGAACGGGCAGGACCTCGAGCCCTCCGATGTACTTCTGGAGTGCCTTGGGGACGTTGACCGAGCCATCCGGGTTCTGGTGGTGCTCCAGGATGGCCACGATCCAGCGGGTGGTGGCCAGCGTGCCGTTCAGGGTGGCGACAGCGCGCGTGCCCTTCACTACGCCATCCTCGTTGACCGCGCGCTCACGGATGTTCAGGCGGCGGGCCTGGAAGGTGGTGCAGTTGGACGTCGACGTGAGCTCGCGGTACGCGTTCTGGGTGGGGACCCAGGCTTCGCAGTCGAACTTCCGGGCCGCGGACATGCCGAGATCGCCCGCCGCCGTGTCGATCACGCGGTACGGGAGCTCGACCTTGGCCAGCATTTCCTCTTCCCAGGCCAGGAGGCGTTCGTGCTCGGCAGCGGCTTCTTCAACCGTGGTGTAGATGAACATCTCCACCTTGTTGAACTGGTGGACGCGGATGATCCCGCGGGTGTCCTTGCCGTGTGAACCGGCTTCGCGGCGGTAGCAGGAGCTCTGCCCCGCGTAGCGGATGGGGCCGGCGGAAAGGTCCAGGATCTCGTCCGCGTGGTAGCCGGCGAGGGCCACTTCAGAGGTTCCCACGAGGTAAAGGTCGTCTTCAGCGAGACGGTAGATCTCGGCGTCGTGCTTTACATCGAAGCCGGTGCCCTGCATGGTCTCCGGGCGCACCAAAGTGGGGGTGATCATCGGTACGAAGCCGGCCTCGATGGCCTGGTCCATGGCCATCTGCAACAGTGCCATCTCCAGGCGGGCACCGACGCCGCGGAGGAAGTAGAAGCGCGCACCGGACACCTTGGCGCCGCGTTCCATGTCGATCGCGCCGATGAGTTCGCCGATTTCCAGGTGGTCCCTCGGCTCGAAGTCAGGGAATTCGCGTGGTGTGCCGACCGTCTTGACCACCACGAAATCGTCCTCGCCACCCTCGGGCACGCCGTCCACAATCAGGTTGGGGATGACCCGGAGCAGCTCTTCCTGCTTGGCCTGGGCGGCGTCGGCTTCGGCAGAAGCGGCCTTGACCGAGTTGGCCAGTTCCTTGACCTCGGCCAGCAGCGCCTGCTTTTCCTCGCCCTTGGCCTGTGCCACCTTCTTGCCGAAGACGTTCTGCTCCGCACGGAGGTTTTCGTAGCGGATCAGAGCCGCGCGGCGGTCTGCATCGGCGGAAATGATCGCGTCCACCACGGACTCGTCGGCGCCGCGGGCGCGCTGGCTGGCACGGAACTTGTCCGGGTTTTCGCTGAGGTCTTTTACGTCGATCACCAGACAAGAGTATCGAATGAGCGCGCAGCTCCGCGGCCAACGCCCGACGGCGGCAGTCACCCCGTTCCGCCGTGCACGGCCGCACGTGCAGCGGGATAGGGTTGAATCACCATGAGCGACTGGATCCTGTACGTGATTCTGGCTGGGGGCGTGGTCTTCGCCGTCTCCAGTTGGTGGGGCGTGCGCCGGCTCAGAGCCAGGCATACCCGCAGTGCTGTGCACGAGGACGCATACAAGCCTGAAGCCGGCTTGCAAAGGGTGGCCGTGATCCTCAACCCGGTGAAAGCGAAGGCCGAGGACGCGCGGAGGATCATCCGGGAAGCCTGCCATCTTGCTGGCTGGGACGAACCCCGCTTCTTCGACACCACAGCGGAGGACCCCGGCCATTCGCAGGCCAAAGCGGCACTCGCGTACAGGCCCGACGTCGTACTCGTCGGCGGCGGCGACGGTACCGTGCGCGTCGTGGCAGAGGCCCTCGCGCACACCGACGTGGCGATGGGCTTGATTCCCCTGGGAACCGGAAACCTGCTGGCACGCAACGTGAACCTGGATGTCAACGACCTGAGGGGCAACGTCCACACGGCGCTCTTCGGCCACCAGCGCTACATCGACACCGCACGAATGGCTATTTACAACGAGCGGACGGGCGCCTCTTCCGAGCATGCTTTCCTGGTGATCGCGGGCATGGGATTGGATGCCGAGGTTGTAGGCGATACCAATGACGGCCTCAAGAAGGCAGTCGGCTGGCTGGCCTACACCGAGGCGGGCGTCCGCCACCTACCCGGCCGGCGCAAAAGGGTCTCCATTGCGATGGACGACGAGCCCGAGCAATCCCGGAAAATCCGAAGCGTCTTGTTCGCCAACTGCGGCCTGATTCCAGGTGGCATCGACTTCATCCCCGGCGCGATGATCGACGACGGCGTCCTGGACGTTGTGGTCATGAGCCCCCGCAGCGCCATCGGCTGGATTGCGGTGTACGCCAAGATCCTGTTCAAGCACAACCGGAACCTGCCGGTCATGAATTACTACCGTTCGGGCAAAGTGGTCATCAGCAGCAGCGAACCGATGGCCACGCAACTTGACGGTGATCCCTCGGGCGAGGCCACGAAAGTCACCGTCAAGGTGGAGCCGCGCTCTCTTCTCGTGCGCGTGCAATAACTCGTGCGCGTGCAATAGCGCGATGCGCTATTTGGCGTTCTTCGCCGCTTCCGTTGCCTTGTGCTCTGCCAGTTTGTTTTCCGCCAAGTTGCGTTCTGCCAGGGCCCTGGCAGCTGCGCGCGCTTCCGATTGCTCGCGAATCATGGCCTGTTCTTCCTCAAAGCGCAGCCGATCAGCCCGGTCGGCGTCGTCGCCGTCCCAGTCCTGGTTGTCCGCCTTGGGCTTGGGGTTGACGATCATTCCCTGGCCGCTGGTGTCATTGCTATTTCCCGACATGGCCCGCTCCCTCCGTTAGGGGCATGCGTCCATCAATTGTGGATCAAGCAAGCATACGCACAGTTTTATCCACGCGATAGGGGTTGAAGAGTCAATTATCCAACGCTTTGCGAGAGCGGATTCGGGCGGTCAAGCGCCCGGTTCGCCACCCAGAATGCCACGAACCCAGGCATGCGCCGACGTGAACGCGGCGTCGGAGGTATGCGGCGCAACCAGGGCTTTCTGCTCGTCCGCCCGCGCATACGACCCCAGGAAGCGGGTGGCCGGGCTGATCCGGTGCAGGCCCGCCAGGGCATCGGCAACCCGGGCGTCCGCGGCGTGGCCATCGGCGTCGATACTGAAGAAGTAGTGACCCAGATACTGCCCTGTGGGCCGGGACTCGATGCGGCTGAGGTTGACTCCGCGGGTGGCAAACTGGTCCAGGATTTCCATCAAGGCGCCCGGGCGGTCTTCAGGGAGGGGTACAACGACGGTGGTCTTGTCTGCGCCCGTGGGTTCAGGCAGCGCGCCGGGGCGGCTGACCAGGACGAAGCGGGTAACCGCGCCGGGGTTGTCGCCAATGTTCTCCGCAAGGATATTCAGGCCCGGGCGTTCGGCCGCGACAAGGGGGGCACAGATGGCGGCGTCGTAGTGCGCATCGCCTTCAAGAAGCCCGACGGCGGCTGCCGCCGTGGAGGATCCCGGCACGTATTCCGCACTCGGGATATTTTCGTCGACCCACAGCCTGCACTGGGCCCAGGCATGGCCATGGGTGGAGATCCGGCGGATGTCCGAAATCTTCACACCGGGGCGGGCAACCAGCACGAACGTGATGGGAACGAGGGCTTCACGGATGATCCGCAGTTCGGTACCGGTGGCAATGGCATCCAAGGTGGCGGTCACGCCGCCTTCCACCGAGTTCTCGATCGGCACCATGGCCGCATCGGCCTCGCCCTGGCGGACCCTCTCCAAAGCCGTATTCACATTGGTACACGGCACCCTGTTGGCATCGGACGCGCCCGGGACCTGCAGGAGGGCAGCCTCGGTGAAGGTGCCTTCCGGGCCGAGGAAGGTGTAGGTGAGCGCGGATGCCGACATTTATATATTCCTTAGGTGTTATGCGTTGTGACTACAGGACGACCGGCTTGAGGCCGTTTTCCGAAACCATCGGGCGGCCGGTCTCGAACCACATGTCCATGCCTCCGGCGATGTTGGTGGCGGTGTAGCCCTGCGCCACCAGCCACTGGACGGCCCGGTAGGACCGTCCGCCCGTGCGGCATATGACGTAGAGGTCATCGTCGGGGTCAAGTTCGTCAAGGCGTGCCGGGATCTGGTCAAGCGGAATATGCAGCGCGCCCTCAGCGTGGCCCGCTACCCATTCGTAATCCTCCCGGACATCCAAGATTTTCGCGTCCGCCGGAACATCGCCGACAGGCACGGTCTCGAAATCGCTCACGTGAGTTCCTTCCAGTTGATTCAGATCTCCAATCCAGCCTACCGTTGCAGGGACCGCGACCACACAAGGCAGGAGGCGTCCACATGGCTGATGGCGAGCCCACGATCCTGGCAACCTCCGGCGGCTATAAGTCCGGCCATCGCACCAGGATGGAGTTCGACCTCCTGGTTCACCACGCCGTCGAACTCTCCGGGGTGACTGGACGCGCGCCGCGAGTGGCGCATATTGGCACGGCGTCCGGGGACCAGCGTTGGTTCGCCGCGGAATTGGATCAAGCCGCAAGGGTGTCCGGCTTCGATTTCAGCCACCTGAACCTTTTCACGATGCCCAATCACGGAGATCCCGAGGCCTACCTTCTGGAACAAGACGTGGTGTGGGTCAACGGTGGCTCCGTGGTCAACCTTCTGGCCGTATGGCGTGCACACGGACTGGACGGCATCTTGAGGCGTGTCTGGGAACAGGGCGTAGTACTGGCCGGAGTGTCCGCGGGCTCGATTTGTTGGTTCCAAGGGGGCACCACGGATTCCTACGGCCCTGAATTGCGCGCCGTGACCAATGGACTTGGCTTCCTCCCCTACGCCAACGGCGTCCACTATGACTCCGAGCCGGGTCGCCGCCCGCTGGTCCACCAGTTGGTGGCAGACGGCGTGCTGGGGGAAACGCACTGCACCGACGACGGCGTCGGACTCGTTTACAGAGGCACGGAACTTGTGGACGTGGTTGCCGAAGCCAGGGGAAAGGCCGCCTATCGCGTCACCGCGGCACCCGGCGATTCGGTCGACGGCGTTCCCGCTGCCGTGGAGGAGCGCTTGGAGCCCCGTTTCCTTGGCTGACATCCACGAACTCGGCGCGGTCGAGTTGCGCCAAGCCCTGGCTGCCGGCCAGCTCTCTGCAACTGAGGTGGCGGAACACTTCCTCGCGAGGATCGGACAGCTGAACCATATGCTGGGCGCCTTCGTCACGGTGACGGCGGACCAGGCCATGTTTGACGCCCGAACCGCCGACTCAGCGTACGTTCGCCGGCGCAGCGGAGGTCCAGAGCTTCCCCTCCTGCACGGCGTGCCGCTGGCCTTCAAAGACCTCACCGATGTCGCGGGAGTCGTGACCACTCACGGCAGTGGAGCTTTGGACCGTAAACCCGCCCCGGAAGACGGGGCCCTCGCCGCGACGCTCAAAGGCGCCGGTGCCATCTCACTGGGCAAGACTCAGGTTCCGGAATTCGGACTTACGGCCTACAGCGAAAACCGCATCGCACCGCCGTCGCGCAATCCACACGCACTGAGCCGCAGCTCCGGCGGGTCCTCGGGAGGCAGCGCTGCCGCGGTTGCGGCGGCGTTGGTTCCCTTCGCGCCCGGGAGCGACGGCGGCGGGTCCATACGTATTCCCGCTGCGGCATGTGGACTGCTGGGGTTGAAGCCGGGCCGCGGCTTGGTGCCGGCCGGCGAAAGCGTCGGGGACGCGGCACGCCTCGTGGTGGCGGGGCCCATGGCGCGCTCCGCCGCCGACGCTGCGCTCATGATGGATGTCCTGGTGCCACGCGAAATCCGGCCGGAAGGGGGATACCTTGCGGGCCTCGAGGAGGCTCCCGCTGCCTTGCGGATCGGCGCGAGCCTGGACAGTCCGTGGTCCACCACGTTTCCCTTCGCCCCGGAGCGAGAAGCGCTGGATGCCCTTACGAAGGGCGTCGCACTACTGGCGCACGCGGGCCATTCAGTGCTCGACGCCGAGATCCGCTATGACAATCGATATCCGGAAGCGTTCACCACCGCCTGGACGGCCGGCGTCGGGAGCGCCCGGATCCTGCCGCAGCGCGAAGCCCTGCTGACCCCGCTGACCCGGACGTTCCGGCGTCGGGCGCAACAGCGGAGCGCAGCCAAGGTCAACGAGGCCATCGGCTTCCTGCGGCAGTTCAGCCACGACACCATCGCGCAATACGCACAGTGGGACCTCGTCCTGACACCGTCGCTTGCACAGACGCCAAGGCCTGTGGGCTGGTTCACCGGGACAATCCCCGGAGGCGAGCAATGGCCGGCCCCCGACTGGCCAGGCGATGCAGACGACGACTACCGCAAGCAATGCGAGTTCGCGCCCTGGTCTTCCATGGTGAATGTGTGCGGGCTGCCGGCAATCACAGTGCCCGTTCATTGGACCGGACCAACGCCTGGAACGGGGCTTCCGATGGGTATCCAACTCATCGGAAAACCAGGATCGGAGCTCCTGCTCCTGCGGCTCGCGAGGCAGCTTGAGCGGCAGCAAAAGAAGGCACCTATCGCTAGCAGATAGTTGCCCGAGGCATCTAAATGATGTGACAATGCGCTTAGCCAATGTCACCATGGATTAGATGAGCACAACTCTAGACACGCGGACGCCCGCCAAAAACGCGGGCGATACGTCATTTTTCGGCCACCCAAAGATGCTGGCCAGCCTCTTCTCCGTAGAAATGTGGGAACGATTCTCCTTCTACGGCATGCAGGGCATCCTGCTTTACTACATGTACTTCACCGCAGACCATGGCGGACTCTCGATCGACAAATCGCTCGCCGCCGGACTGGTCGGCGCGTACGGCGGAGGTGTCTACCTCTCCACGATCCTGGGCGCATGGTTGGCGGACCGGCTTTTCGGCTCCGAACGGGTACTGTTCGGTTCCGCGATCATGATCATGACCGGCCACATCGCGCTTGCCCTCCTGCCCGGGATCCCGGGCCTGGTGGCAGGCCTGGTGCTGGTGGGTATCGGCTCCGGCGGCCTCAAGGCGAACGCAACAGCGTTGGTTGGCACCCTTTACGGAGAGAAGGACGAACGCCGTGACGCCGGCTTCTCCATCTTCTACATGGGCATCAACCTCGGCGCCCTCATTGGACCGCTCGTTACCGGCTGGCTGCAGGAAAGCAATGGCTTCCACTGGGGCTTCGGCGCAGCCGCAATCGGCATGGCGATCGGCCTCGTCATCTACGCACTGGGCCGCAACAAGCTCCCGGAAGAGGCGCACCGCGTCCCGAACGCCCTTCCCTCCGCACAGCGGAGCCGTTACGGGCTCATCTTCTTCGGCATCGCCGTCGTGATCGCAGTGCTGCTGATGACCGGTGTCGTGAACCCCGGCAACCTGGCCCGCAGCATGGCTTACGCCGCCATTGTCGCCTCAGTCATCTATTTCACGCTGATCTTCAGAAGCAAGAAGGTCACGCCGTTTGAGCGCAAACGTGTTGTCGCGTTCATTCCGCTGTACATCGCGTCGGCAGCGTTCTGGGCACTCTTCCAGCAGCAGTTCACGTTCATTGCCGTGTACTCGGAGGAAAAACTGGACCGCAACCTCTTCGGCTGGGAAATGCCGGCAGCCTGGGTACAGTCCATCAACCCTGTATTCATCATCGTCTTCGCAGGCGTCATGGCTGCCCTCTGGACAAAACTTGGGCCGAAGCAGCCGGGATCCCCTATCAAGTTCGCTGCCGGGCTCTTCGTCATGGGCCTGGCGTTCCTGGCCTTCATTCCCTTGTCCGGCGCTGGAAAGACCCCGCTGCTTGCGCTCGTGGGAATCCTGTTCCTCTTCACGCTGGCGGAGTTGTTCCTGTCCCCCATCGGCCTGTCCGTGAGCACCAAGCTGGCCCCCAAGGCGTTCCACACCCAGATGGTGGCCCTGTTCTTCCTCTCGGTGTCGCTCGGCACCGCGCTGGCCGGCATCCTGGCCGGGCTGTACAACCCTGACAACGAACTGCCGTACTTCCTGGGCGTCGGCGGCACGGCCGTAGTGATCGCTGTGGCCTTGGCAGCCGGCTCGCCCGCCATCAAGAAATTGATGGGCGGCGTCCGCTAGTCACTTAATCGAGCTAAACCCGCGACGGCGGCCGGTGCGTTGGGTGGGATTCCCGCCAAACGCACCGGCCGCCGTCGTTGTTGCTAGTAGTTGTAGTTGTAGCGCGAAGCAGTAGCGGCGAAAATCGCGATGAAGACCCAGAATATGACCGCTCCGGCAATGCCCAGGTAGCCCATCACAAGGCCCGCAATGGCCATGCCTTTGCCGGCCGGTTCCTTCTTGAGGGCCATGTGGCCGAGGATAACGGCGGCAATCTGGGGCAGGACGAAGAAGCCAAGGCCCACGAAGACCGCGATTCCGCAGCACATGCTCGCAATACTCAGGCCCTTGGGCTCGACCGGCATGCCGTAGTAAGCAGGCTGGCCATAAGGGCCCGCAGGCTGCCCGTATGCCGGCGGTCCTTGGGGAGCTTGCCCATACGGCTGTGCAGGCTGTCCGTAAGGGCTGGCCGGCTGCTGTCCGTAGGCGGGCTGGCCGAATTGAGCCGGACCACCCTGCGGCTGGCCGTACGGCTGCTGCGCTTGCGGCTGTTGCGGCTGGGGCTGGCCGTAGGGGCCGGAAGCCGCCGGCGAGGCGAACGGCTGCTCTCCGTACGGGTTTTCGGCGGGTTGGGGTGCCGGCGGAATGTGCGACGGCGGTTCGTAGCCCTTGGGCGGTTCGTCACCCTCGGGAGCGTTCTCGGGTTTAGCTGGCTGGTCGGTCATGGAATATCCCCCTTGCGAGTCTTTGTGCCCAGCCTACCGCCGAGCGAAGGCGGGCATAAGCTCACAGGGCCCCGGCTTCGCAACCCCATGCCGCACTCCGGTAAACGGGCAGTGAATCTTCGTCAGTGAAGCGGAAATACGAAGTCACAGGTACCGCAATAGTGGGTTTTCTCTTCAAGCACACCTGACGGTCTGGCATGCTGGGTCAATGGCTAGCCGTGCGGGCACTGTTGCCCTTCCCCAGGACCTTGTAGACATCACCGCTCTTCTTGACGCGTACTACGACGTGACGCCGGATCTGAGTGATCCCGCACAACGCGTTGCCTTCGGCACCTCCGGGCATCGGGGGTCGAGCCTCAAGGCCTCGTTCAATGAAGGGCATATCCTCGCCATCACCCAGGCGATTGTGGAATACCGTGCAGGGCAGGGCATCACCGGCCCACTCTTCCTGGCCAAGGACACCCACGGACTGAGCGAACCAGCACAGAATTCCGCCCTCGAAGTTCTCGCCGCCAACGGCGTCAATGTGCTGATCGACGCGCGGCACGGCTACACCCCCACCCCGGCCCTGAGCCACGCGATCCTGAAGTACAACAACGAAGCCGGCCCTGGCCAGCCGCAGGCCGACGGCATCGTGGTCACGCCGAGCCACAACCCTCCGGCCGACGGCGGTTTCAAATACAACCCCCCGCACGGCGGCCCTGCAGACACGGACGCCACCGGCTGGATCGCCAACCGCGCCAACGAGCTTCTGGAAAACGGCCTGCGCGGCGTCAAGCGGATTCCGTTGAACGACGCCCTCAAAGCGGATGGCACGGGCAAGTTCGATTTCCTGAGCAGCTATGTTGACGACCTCCCGTCCGTCCTGGACCTCGATGCGATCCGCACCGCGGGCGTGCGCATCGGCGCTGACCCCATGGGCGGCGCATCCGTGGACTACTGGGGTGAAATCGGCGAGCGTCACCAGCTCGACCTGACTGTGGTCAACCCCACCGTGGACCCGCAGTGGGCATTCATGACCCTCGACTGGGATGAGAAGATCCGCATGGACTGCTCCTCGCCGTCGGCCATGGCCTCACTCATTAAGCGCATGTCCGACAGTGCTTCGGCAGGCACGGGCGCCTTCGACGTCGCCACCGGAAACGACGCCGACGCGGACCGCCACGGCATCGTGACACCCGACGGCGGCTTGATGAACCCAAACCACTACCTCGCCGTCGCGATCGACTACCTCTACCGCAACCGCACAGGCTGGAACCCGGAATCCGTGGTCGGCAAGACCCTCGTCTCCTCCTCCATCATCGATCGCGTTGCCGCGGGGCTGGGCCGCAAGCTTGTCGAAGTTCCCGTGGGCTTCAAGTGGTTCGTCCCCGGCCTGCTCTCCGGTGAGGGTGCCTTCGGCGGCGAAGAATCCGCGGGCGCCTCGTTCAACAAGCGCGACGGAAGCGTCTGGACCACCGACAAGGACGGCATCTTGTTGGCCCTTCTCGCGTCGGAGATCACGGCGGTCACCGGCAAGTCGCCGTCCCAGCTTTACAAGGGCCTAACCGACCAGTTCGGCGCGCCCGTCTATGCCCGGATCGACGCCGCTGCGACGCGGGAGCAGAAGGCCAAGCTTGGCAAGCTCTCCGCCGCGGATGTCACGGCCACCACGCTGGCGGGCGAGGAAATCGCTGCGAAGCTGACCGAGGCTCCCGGCAACGGGGCGTCGATCGGCGGCCTCAAGGTTGTCACGGAAAATGCCTGGTTCGCTGCCCGCCCCTCGGGAACCGAGGACGTGTACAAGATCTACGCCGAGTCCTTCAAGGGTGCCGACCACCTCAAGCAGGTCCAGGAGGAGGCCAAGGCACTCGTGGACGGCGTGATTTCCTAGCCTTCGCTAGCTTGATTCCGCCGGGAGGCGCCACACTTTCAGGATCCGCCGGATCGTGTGGTTGCCTTCCGGCGCCATGTCCACCAGCGCGATCTGGTCGAGCACGACGGCGTCACCCGGCTTGGGGCGCTTGCCGTCGTGATGCGAAATATGCGGGCGGTAGTGCTCCAGGACGTAGCGCGGGGTTGCTGCGCGCCCTCCAACGCTCTCCATGGCGTCAAACAGTTCCTCGTGCAGGCCCTGCAATATGGGATGGTGTTCCACGAGGCTGACCGGGATGGACCCTTGGTGACCGAATCCGGCGTCGGGCCCCACGATGAGTTCCGCCCCTAGGGCGCCCATCGCGGGGGCCGTGACAAGCTCGCTGAGGCGCGCGGCGACGTCGACACCATCGGAGGGCTCGACGTCGAACCTCAACAGCGTGATGTGCAGCGGCCAGTCACTGCGCGGGAAGACCAGCCCGTCAGCCACGGCTTCGACGAACGCCACCAGTATCAGGTTCCGCATAAGGAAATTTTGCCACCGCGGCGCCCCTCCCACAGCGACGATCAATCCGAGTGGTGAGCGAGCGTCGGTCAAAAAGGCGTTATAGGTGAGCGAGCGTCGGTCGAGGAAAAACGCTCGCTCACATACACCGCCCCAAACACCGACGCTCGCTCACATATCTGGTGTAAAACCAGCAACGCTCGCTCATATATACCGCCTTAAGCGCGAACGCTCGCTCACAAGAGTGAGCGAGCGTCGGCGAAAAGGACGTCAAAAGTGAGCGAGGGTTAGACGGTGCGGACGACGTCCTCGTAGGCGAACTTCGGCTTGGCTTCGCCGAAAGCGTCCGGACCCGGCTGGCCGATGTTGACCACGAGGAAGCTCTTCTGGTCCCCGGCCGGGAAGAACTCGGCGTCGATCGCGGCGAAGTCGGCACCGGTCATGGGGCCGGCAGCGAAACCGAGGGAGCGGACAGCAAGGATGAAGTAGCCAGCCTGCAGGTGGGCGTTGTTGTTGCCCGTTGTTGCGGTGAACTCGGGGTTGGCGTCGTACATGGCCTTCGGGGCGGAGTAGACCGGGAGGAATTTGTCCCACTGCTCGTGCCAGGCGGTGTCGTAGGAAAGCACGGCGACCAGCGGAGCAGAGGCGGTCTTGGCCTTGTTGCCCGGAGAGAGGGTCTCGACGAGCTTGGCGCGGGCCTCGTCCGAACGGACGTAGGTGACGCGCAGCGGCTGGGAGTTGAACGCCGTCGGGCCGAACTTGGTCAGTTCGTAGATGGCCTGTGCTTGCTCGTCCGAGACCTCACCAGCAAAGGAGTTGGCAGTGCGGGCTTCGGCAAAGATGGCGTCGACTGCTGCGGCGTCAATCACTGCTTCTTCGTGGGCGATCGTCATTCGCGTACCTTTCGCTGTGCCCGCAGCCATCGACGGCCGGGCGCTTATGCTTTCCATGGTTGCAACTTCAACTTCCCTCTGCCTCTTCCCGTGAAGCCACGTGACGTTCCACACAGCGGAATCGGCGGCGCGTCCGGGCGGTAAGGTTACACCCGGACAATCACAACTTTCAGGGAAGGCTCCCGTAGATGAGCATGCTCGGAACCAAATGGAAGCTGCACGGCAACGGCAAGACGATCCGGCCGGGACATGTGGTGGCACCCGAGGAGCGGCTGGCGTGGCCGCTGACCATCGGCGTCGGCATGCAGCACGTCGTCGCGATGTTCGGAGCCACCTTCCTGGTGCCCATCATCACGGGCATGCCACCGGCCACCACGCTGCTCTTTTCCGGCATCGGCACCCTGTTGTTCCTGGTCATCACCAAGGGGCGCGTACCGAGCTACCTTGGTTCGAGCTTTGCCTTCATCGCCCCCATCCTGGCGTCCCAGCAGCAGTTCGGCGTTCCCGGCGCGCTCGGCGGAGTGGTGCTTGCCGGCGTCGTACTGGCGCTCGTCGGCGTAGTGGTGCAGAAGTTCGGCGCTGAGTGGATCAACCGGACCATGCCACCTATTGTCACGGGCGCCATCGTCGCCCTGATCGGGCTCAACTTGGCGCCGGCCGCAAAAGCCAACTTCGACAAGGCCCCGGTCACCGCCCTCGTGACGCTGGTGACGATCATCCTGGTGAGCGTCCTCTTCCGCGGCATTCTGGGCCGCCTGAGCATCCTGGTGGGCGTGGTGGTGGGCTACCTCACCGCCATGACGCGCGGCGAGGTGGACTACTCCAAGATGGACGCGGCGTCCTGGATCGGCCTGCCGCACTTCCAGACTCCGGAGTTCCACCTCGGCGTCGTGGGCTTGTTCGTGCCGGTCGTGCTGGTGCTCGTGGCCGAGAACGTTGGGCACGTGAAGTCCGTGGCCGCGATGACGGGACGCAACCTCGACGACGTCTCCGGGCGCGCGTTGATGGCCGACGGCGTCGCGACGGTCCTCGCCGGATTCGGCGGCGGCTCCGGTACCACGACGTATGCCGAGAACATTGGCGTCATGGCAGCCACGAAGGTCTACTCGACGGCGGCCTACTGGGTTGCCGGTGCCTTCGCCATCCTCCTGAGCTTCTCGCCGAAGTTCGGCGAACTGATTGCCACAGTTCCCCCCGGCGTGCTGGGCGGTGCCGCGACCATGCTCTACGGGATGATCGGCGTCCTGGGCGTGAAGATCTGGGTGCAGAACAAGGTCAACTTCTCCAACCCCATCAACCTGACCACGGCCGCCGTCGCGTTGATTATCGGGATCGCGGATTACACCTGGACCATCGGCGAACTGAAGTTCACGGGCATCGCGCTGGGCTCAGCCGCTGCCTTGGCGGTCTACCACGGCATGAAGGGCCTGGCCCGTTGGCGCGGGACAGTTGCCGAGCCGGAGATGGAGACGTAACCTCTCGTGTTTGCGTACAGATCGTGTCCCCTAAGCGCGCTTTAAAGGACACGATCTGTACAGACTTCCGTTAGCGACTATGAGAGGCGCTTGCGAACAATCTCGCTGACCGCCTTGCCGTCGAAGCGGCCGGCGACTTTTTCGCTGACCGGCTTCATGACATAGCCCATGTGCATCAGGCTCAACTCCACGCCGTCGGCCTTGAGCGAGGCGATGACCTCGTCAACGATGGACTCGACGTCCTCGGCAGTCAGTGGTTCCGGCAGGTATGCCTCGATTACCTCGGCATCCGCAATCTCCGTGGCGGCCCGCTCGGATTCTCCGGCCTCCTCGTAAAGGCGCGCGACCTCGTGATACTGGGAAGCCTCCTTCTGCAACATGGCCGTGATCTGAGCGTCGTCCAGGTGGACCGGCGTCTGGCCGGCTTTCTCACGGGTGTCAATCTCGCTGAGGACGTTGCGTGTGGCGTTCAGGGCGATGCGGTTGCCATCCTTCATGTGGCTGACGACGTCTGCGTGCAGCCTCTCCTTCAAGGTGGACATGGTGTGCTCCTCGATTCGATGGTGCCGTGCTGGCCGGCTGCCAGCCCGGCAGGCGGTGACGGCGTCCCGGGAGGGGTCGTCGCATCGTAGTTGCATGGCAGAAGTCAGAGCCATGCTTTGTACGTTAATTATCTGCCCGGCTTCGGCTAACAGCCCCGTTGAGCATGCCCCCTGGTGGATCGGAGCTTAGACCCCTTCAAGCACCTGGCTCGTAGCCCATGCGAGGTACTTGGCCGCGTTGGCCACGGCGTCGGCAACGTCCGGCACGCCATCCCGTCGCTGCGCGACGTCGAGCAACTGTGCCGCGGCAACCACGCCGTGGCCGGCTAGTTCCTCGGGGGTCACCAGGATCCTGCCCGCCACCACAATCACCGGGATGCCATGCTCCTGGGCGGAATCGGCCAGAGCGATAGGGGCCTTGCCGGTCAGGGATTGCGAGTCCATGGACCCTTCGCCGGTGATCACCAGGTCCGCGCCACCGAGCTGTTCGGGAAGCCCCGTGAGTCCCGCCACGAGTGCGAATCCGCCTTCCAGCGTCGCCTGGGTGAAGGCCAGGAACGACGCCGGGAATCCGCCGGCCGCTCCGGCGCCGGGAACGTTGACGTCCTGTCCGCCCGCTTCCCGCAGCAGCGACGCCCAGTTGCGCAGGCCGGCGTCGAGCAGTTCCACCGCGTCCTCGTCGGCACCCTTTTGGGGGCCGAAAACATGCGCGGCGCCGTCGCTGCCAAAGAGCGGGTTCTGGACGTCGACGGCGATCCGGAACCTCACCGCGGTCAGGCGCGGGTCCAGCCCGGAGACGTCGAGGGACACGACGTCGGCGAGCGAGCCTCCGCCGAGCGGAACCACATTTCCGGCCGCGTCCAGAGGCTTGAGTCCAAGTGCACGCAGGGCGCCGCTGCCGCCGTCGGACATCGCGGAGCCGCCCAGGCCGAGCACAATCTCGGTGGCCCCGGCGTCGAGTGCCGCGGCGATGAGCTGGCCGCAACCGTAGCTGTGGGCGCGCAAGGCGTTTTCCGGAGTCGGCTCCATGTGCGCCAGTCCGGAAGCCTGCGCCGTTTCGATCACCGCTATGGCTCCGCCGAAGGCATTTTGCCGAATGGCCCACGCGGCGCCTATCGGCTTGAGAATGGGGCCGACGACGGCATTGATCCGCTCTTCGTAGCCTGCCGCCACGGCTGCTTCCAGCGTTCCTTCGCCACCATCGGCGATGGGAAACTGAGTCACCACAGCGTCCGGATAGACGCGCAATGCCCCTTCGGCCATGGCCGAGGCTGCTTCGACGGCGGTGAGGGAGCCTTTGAACTTGTCCGGGGCAATCAGGATGCGCATGCTCCCATCCTGCCAGCGGGGCTAAGCTTTTCGCAGATTCGTGCGCGGAGATGTCGAAAACAGCCCACGCCGTTCGTATAGAGGGTGAGACGCGGGCACGGTGCCGGCGCCACATCCCAAGGAGGAACAGTCATGCCACGCTATCTGCTCAGCATCTACCAGCCCGACGGCCCCGCCCCTGAGCCCGAAGTCCTCAACAAAATCATGGCCGATCTTGACGTCCTGAACCAGGAAATGCGCGACGCCGGCGCCTGGGTTTTCACCGGTGGCCTGCACCCCGCCAGCACTTCCACGGTGGTGCGTGTGAACCACGGCGAAGTACTCACCACGGACGGCCCCTTCGCGGAGGCCAAGGAACACGTGGGCGGCCTGTGGGTAATCGAAGCCCCGAACCTGGACGTGGCACTTGGCTGGGGACGCAAAGCCGCCCAAGCCACCACGCTGCCTATCGAGGTCCGGCCGTTCGCAGGTTACCGGGAATAGTTTCCCCATGATCCATATTTCGGAGATCGGACAAATATTCCGCGAAGAGTATGGACGATCCGTGGCGGTCCTGGTCCGCGTTTTGGGCAGCATCGATGCCGCCGAAGACGCGGTCCAAGACGCCTTCACCGAAGCCGTTGCCCGCTGGCCCGACGCCGGGCTGCCGCCAAGCCCCGCTGGCTGGATCATCACCACCGCCCGCAACCGGGCAATCGACCGGCTCCGACGCGAGGCATCCGGCAGGGAGAAACTCGCCCAAGTGGCCGTCCTGCGGGGCGATGAACCCGAAGGAATCGAGGTGGATACCGTGGAGGACAATCAGCTCCGGCTAATCTTCACGTGCTGCCACCCCGCCCTCAACCGGGCCGCGCAGGTGGCACTGACACTCAAGCTCCTGGGCGGGCTCAGCACCGCGGAGATCGCCCACGCTTTCCTGGTCCCGGAGCCAACGATGGCCCAGCGCCTGGTGCGGGCGAAAGGAAAGATCCGCGACGCCCGCATCCCCTACCGGGTTCCGAGCGGGGCAGAGCTGCCTGAGCGCTTGAAGTCGGTGCTGGCGGTGGTCTACTTGGTCTTCAATGAGGGCTACGCGGCGAGTTCAGGGGCCGGGCTGGTGCGCGAAGACCTCTGCCGCGAGGCTGTACGCCTCGGCCGGCTTATCATGGAACTCATGCCAGATGAGCCCGAAGCCAAAGGCTTGTTGGCCCTCATGCTTCTGCTTAATGCCCGCCGTGCCGCCCGGACAACTCCCGACGGCGGCCTGGTGCTCCTCGCGGACCAGGACCGCAGCCTGTGGGACAGGGATCAAATAGCGGAGGGGCAATTGTTGGTGCGGCAATGCTTGAAGAGGAACCAGCCCGGACCATATCAATTGCAAGCTGCCATCAACGCGGTGCACAGCGATGCCGCACAACCCGCGGACACCGATTGGCGCCAAATCCTGGTGCTGTACGGGCAACTCCTGGCCATCGAGCCGACGCCGGTGGTCGCTTTGAACAGGGCCGTTGCCCTGGCGGAGGTGGAAGGACCGGCCGCGGGGCTTGCCGCCGTCGACGTCCTTGAACTAGGCAGCTACTACCTGTTCCACGCCGTGCGGGCGGATCTGCTCCGGCGCCTGGGCCGCAACAAAGAAGCTGTCGCAGCCTACCGGGCAGCGCAGGAGCGCACGAATAACGACGCCGAGCGAGACTTCCTGGAAGGGCGCGTCCGGGCGCTCACCACCACTGGCCACGGCCCTGCAGCACCGACTTCAGACGATCCGCACGGTCGGTGACCAGGCCGTCCACGCCCATGTCCAGCAGCCTGGCCATCTCGGCGGAATCGTTGACGGTCCAGACGTGAACCTGCAGCCCAAGCCGATGGGCGCGGCGCAGGAAGCCGCGGGTCACTACCGTCAGGGGTCCGTAGCGGACCGGCACTTGGAGAGCCTCGACGTCGTGCAGGATCTTCCGCAACCAGCGCTCCGGAAGAAACGGTCCTAAGAGGGTAAAGGCAGCGTTGCAGGCGATGCCTGCCGAGGACGCCGTGCGACGGCCGAGCAGGCGCAGGACGGCCCGACGCCGGCGATCTGAGAAGCTCGCAATCAGCACTCGGTCATGGGCATCGAGTTGTTCAATGACTCCGGCGAGGGCCTTAACCGTATGCCAATCCTTGACGTCGACGTTGAGCCGCGCCTCGGGGAATTCCGTCAGGACGTCAGCCAAATGGGGAATTGCTTCGCGGCCGCCGATCCGGGCTTTGGCGATCTCGGCAGAGCTGAGGCTGGAGATGGGGCCGTGGGCATCTGTGACACGGTCCAAGGTGTCGTCGTGGAAAAGGAGCACCACGCCGTCGGCAGTGGTGCGGGCATCGGTTTCAAGATGCGTGAAGCCAAGCGCAAGCGCCGCCCTGAATGCCTCGGCCGAGTTCTCAAGGCCATCCGGCGAAAACCCGCGGTGCGCGAAGGCAAGCGGAGCGGATTGTCCGTCCGGGCGGCTGAAGAAGGGCAAGTACGAGCTCACACGGGTAGCGTAACCCGGCCGTGGTGCCCGAGGCCCTGTCAGGATTCCTGCGGGACGATCTCGACGCCGTCGCCGCAGTGCACCAGCGTGCGGCCGCGGCCGCCGTCGAGATTCACCCAGACCACGCTGTGGTCACTCGACACGGCGTCCACCTGGCCGGGGTTCTCAAACCCCGGCGCGAGCTTGACGCTCACGCGGTCTCCGCGGCGCAACTGTTTCCAATGTTCGGCCGGTACTGCGCGGCGAACGGGGGCCTCGGGCCACCCCGTCGTCTTCCTCTTGGCCATCATGTCCCCTGTGATCGGCATCGAATACGGCACGAGCCTACGGGGAGTAGTTGAACGGCAGTTGGACTTGAGCTGTGTAATGGGTGAGCGGTCCCAACTGATATGTAGAAGCTGTTGTCAAGAGGCAGTGGTGAGCGGCTCCCGGTTTTGGTGTCGGGGGCCGCTTTCCGTTGGGGTGCTGTCCGGG
>NZ_JBHVTT010000033.1:0-18583 GCF_042884555.1 Arthrobacter sp. NPDC058127
TTCATCACGCACGACCTCGCCGTCGTGCGGCAGATCGCCGACCATGTCTGCGTGATGCAGAAGGGCAAGCTCGTGGAAACGGGCAGCACCGACGACGTCTTCGATTCGCCGCAGCAGGACTACACCAAGGCCCTGCTCAACGCGATCCCGGGCGCCAGCCTGATGCTGCCGCCCGTGGTGGCCTGACGCTGGTCCTGTCTAACGGGTCGGACACCGATGCGTGACCTTTAGTTATACGTCCTGGCGGAGGGGCGTAGAACTAAGGCCAGCGGTCTCCGGAAGGCTCGATCATCCCAAAGCCCAACCGTTCAGTGGGTAGACGATCCGCCAGTTCCAACCTTGTTCGTCATTGTTACCCAGGTCGTGGTCTCTTAGGTTGCTTACACCGGGACGGGTGACGCGCAGGCTGTGGCAGCGTGTTTGGACAGATCCATTTCGCTCACCTCGGCACCTTGGCTGACCGACAGTTCCAACAGGAGTAGCAAGAGCAGACTGGTGTCGACCATGATTGGTACTGCGCCTCGATGGTGAGTTGGTGGGGCTTCTTTTGAAGCCGTCGATCCGGCCGTCAACGGCCCAGTCCCAATCGAGGTACCGCAGAAGGTCGAGCGTTCACATCTTTGGTCTGGCCCCGTCGCCTCATTCATGCCTACACGATGCACACATGCCCATGTTCGCGGCTCCGAACGAACAGCCCAAGTACGGTTAGATCCAATTAACGCCCGGCCTAATATAAGACCGAAATCTGTTGCCCACAAACCGCGCTGAGGGTCGCTGGAGCCCCACGAGGATCGGATCTATCTGTCGAAGGGCCGGTGGATCCCAGAATGTGCAGGCGGGACGAATTGCTTTGGGTGCCAGCCAATCTCACCGGTCCCTTGGTCAACGGGGCAAATCGAGGCCCAAACCACTAACGCCCGATGTGTGAGACATGGGTCAGGTAATTTCGCCGGACTGCTTGGACTGGCCGCTGTGTATAGGGGAACCGCGGATGTGCAAACACTCTGAGCCTGCACGGGCGGCACCCCCATCGGTGCCAGCCGCCGGCTCAGCCCCGGACGGTTTTCCGTGATGAATTAAGGATCGATTAAGCCCTCCGCGCGACCCTTAGAACGCAAGCCCGACACACACCATTCGAAAGGAAACACGGACATGTTGCAAAAGAAGACTCGCCAAGTGATCACAGCAGGACTAGGTGCCGCGAGCCTCCTCATCGCAGCCCCGCCTGCCCACGCTGGATGTAATGTACAGGGCTGCGAGGGCGGCGGGCATGTGCTGTATCCCCCCAGCATTGGCACAGCGGTTTCGGGGGTTCCAGGAGGTCCAATCACCGCGACGGCGGCCTGGAGCCCGCACCCCGCGAACGTCGTTCAAGGCTTCATCGCGACGGGCTACCGGGTGCTCGCTAAAAGGTTGGTTCCCTATTTTGATACCAATACCAATACGACGAAATGGATCATCGTGGGCACCACAACGTCTGCTGTCCAGCCAGCCGAGGCCCGGACCCTATCTATGACGCTCCCAGAGACCGGCACCTACGCCTTCTATGTCCAAGAGATGGATAGGTACGGCACTTCCTCTTACTCGACCTCTTACTCGGCCGGCTCCAATCTTGTGAAGGGGCAGTAGCCGCGACCTGAAACTAGCGCGCGGCGCCCGGCCCTCTGGAATCTCTCCGAGGCAGCCGGATCGTTACGAATTCGGAGACGACGCATGTCAAAAGATCGAGGGGCGAAGTCACCGGGCCTTACACCTATGGAGCCGGTGATTCCACAGGACGGAAATTTGAGACTCCATCCTCTGTTCTTGAAGATTACCGCGGGATGGCCGTTACGTCGGAGCCGGTGGCACGTCAGGCATATTGCGTGTGCCCTGCGACAGGCCCGCAGCATGGGCCCGACTAACTATAGTGAGACGTCGTTCGCCGACGTTGTGATCGAGGAAAGCTGGAGAAAACCATGAAACAGGCAGAGGCTGCCCGCCAAAAGTTGTCCGACCGCATAGAAGCACAGGAGACATTAATTTGCGCCTACTTAAAACGACAGCGGCCACGCAGAAACCGGCTCATGAATCTGAGCGTCTGGGGCAGCGTCCTGTCCGTAACTTTGACAGCCGGACCGGCATTAGGTGGGACAAGATTCACGGCGGCTGTCCAAAGGGTCTTCTCCCTGCCGGAATCATCAATGGTGTGGCAAATTCTGTGCCTGTTAGCGGTCCTCTCGTCAGGCGTTGCCGCATTGGCCACAAACCTTGCGAGCTCCCACTCCGTCGCGGCAAAGGTCACTGCCGCTGAAAACTCCAGTGCACAGCTCGGCGGCCTAAAGTTAGCTTTGGACCTTGGGTACCTTGCTCTTGAGGATGCACTAAAACTGTTTCAGCAGTATATCGCCCTGGCACCATTCGTAGAGGGCAGGCCTGCGGCCATAAAGGATTATCGTGAGACCATGTAACACCGCTAGCCGACGGGGTGGGCCTATGCCGACGGCTGCAAGGTTGTTCAGAATGGCCGCCACCTAAGGATGGACGTGACCCAGTACGCGCCGTCTGATCGTCTATGCGTCCTGCAGCGGCATAGTCACCCGGAGCCTGTTGAATTGCAGAGAGATTGTGAAGCTGCACGGTGATCTAGAGTGCGTTGCCGTAGCGGGTTCGCAACAAGCGAAGCGTTTCGAACAAGGCAGCCGACCCCTCGTCCCAGGGCCCTTGCCGTGCAAGTACGGCACAAAGGCCGGATAGATCAGCGGCTATCCCGGGGTGTCCACTCTGATGGCCGCTTTCGAAGATGAAAGCGGTCGGATCGAACGCGATGGTTGGCAATGATTCTCCGTGTCCCTGAAGACCTTGATCGTGCTTGAGCAGTTGGCGGCGGAAGAGCAGATGTCCATAACCTCGACGTCGGACTGCTTGCCTCGGCTTTGGCCCGACTGCCAACAACGGTCACAGTCACCGCCGCGTTCCCTCGCCTGGTCATGAAGGCGGCGGCACTCCTTGAGTCTGTTGCCGAGTTCATCCGCTCCTCGACTGCAACAAACGCACGGCTTGGACGTTGATGGTGCTGCTGTTGTGGATCAACGGCTACCGCCACGACTTCACGACGGAGGAAGGTTTCGACCTTGTTGTGGGGGCCGCAGTCGGCGACATTGATCTGAGGGACTCTGCCGCGGTGATTACCCAGCATTTGGTTCCTCGCTAAACCAGTCCCGACTGCTCAAAAGGGTGTGCACAATGTGCACACCCTTGCCGTCGGACTGGGCCGTACCGGGGTCGGACTGGGCCGTACGCAGCATGTTTTCGGGACTTCCCAGTGTTTTCAAGGGCTGGAGTCCGGTTCGAGTCCCACCTCGGGCACAGCATTCCCCCTCGTCAGAGAGGTTTTTGCTTTAACGTGTGTACAAAGCTTGACAAGTGCCTCTGACGCTAGGGACGCGGGCTGGTGCCTGGCCGCCGCGGTGGCCTATGAAGGTGTGTGGGTGGCGGGTTCAGGGCCTTGGCTGGTGGGCCCTCCGCCTGCGCTGGGGTGGGGTTATGCGGTTCCTCGTTCCGGTTCTGTCGGGTGGGCCGTGGATGGCCAACACCCGTTCATGGTTCTGGTTTCGGGGTACGACATGATGAAACCGACTTTGGCGCGGAAGTCTCCTGGAGAGCTACTTCGAGTCCTAAGCTCCGTCAGCCGGCTGCGCGCGATCCTTCGGGGCGTGCATACCGATCATGGGGTGCGTGCCGGTGGCGGAACGTGGATTCCGCGAGGCCGGGACGGTCACCGCCGGGCACGGAGTCAACTACGTCTTTTGTGGATGAATGGCCTGCGTGCTCCTGCGCTTGCAGAGGAATGAAGTTGCTCGTCACCTATTCATGGCGTGAAGGGCCGCAACAGCATGACCCGAGCTGGCCAAACTGCCCTTCAGATGTCGTTTCTGGAGGGCCGCAGCCCTCTGGGGCCCCTTGACCCGGAGCATGGGTGTGGACACTGCCTACATTTTGCGGCGAAGCCCGATTGCATGACTTCTAGGAGCGACCGCTCTCGGTTTCGTCCGGTGCCCGTTGCAGTCAAGAATGGAATGGTGATTGAAGACACTCCAGTAGCATCTGGTCAAAGTGCTTTGCCAGGCCTTCCCGACCCGGCAGGCAGGGCCCTGAGGCTCGAGATTGAGGAGCTTCGTCTCGATAACGCCCGGTTGCGGAAGCTCTTGGAGGTCACGGAGGCCGAGTCGAGGGCTGCTCGTCTTGCTCAGCCGGCCATTCCCGTGGTGGTGCACCATGGCGAAGTGACTATGGATTCGCCCCCGGAAGCTAAGGTCCGTCTCTTCCAGGATTTGTTCCGCGCACGAAATGATGTTTACGCGGTCCGGTGGGAAAACTCACGGGACGGCCGCTCAGGCTGGGTTCCTGCGGTTGCCGGTGGCTGGCGCAAGGGTGCGAGTATGGCCGGTGCTGGTTTCTTGCCGCTCACACCGTTCGTTGTCGCTGACCATTTGCGCGGGCTGCAGCACGTTGGGCTCTATCCCTTGACTGAACAGGACACCTGCTGGTGGGTGGCAGCGGACTTTGACGGCAGTGCCGCAATGCTGGATGCGCTGGCGTATGTGAAGGCGGCCCGCTTTCGGGGAATTCCGGCGGCGTTGGAGGTTTCCCAGTCCGGTCGTGGCGCTCATGTGTGGATCTTCTTCAGCACTGCGGTGTCGGCGTCGGTTGCGCGTCGGCTTGGCACCAGCCTCATCCATGAGGCGATGGCATTGCGTGGCAGTATGAGCCTGGCCAGCTATGACAGGCTCTTTCCCTCTCAGGATGTTCACTCTGGCAAGGGCATGGGCAACCTGATTGCTGCGCCCTTGAACGGCAAGCGCCGTCAGCATGGCGCCACTCTGTTCCTCGACACTACGACCCTTGAACCATACGAGGATCAATGGGCGTACTTGTCCAGCCTGAACCGCCTTTCGGAGGGGGACGTTCGTGCCCATGTTCGCAGGCTGCCAGCAGTGAGGTTGGGACAAGAAGTTCGCCGGCTAGAGCTGCCGCAATCGTCCAAGGTCGTTCCGCGCCCTGCAGTCATCGTTCATGCGGTATTCGGCTCGCGTCTGAACATCAGAGCGGCAGATCTGGGGCCGGCGATGATCTCAGCCGTCAAGCATGCTGCGTCTATGCCGAACCCTGAGTTCTATGAGCGCCAACGACAGCGCCGATCGACATGGAATATCCCCCGATACCTGCGCAACTACGACGAAACGCTCGAGGGCGATCTCATTTTGCCCCGGGGGTTGCTCCTTCTCTTGAAGCGACTTGTCGAATCAGGTGGCAGCTCGCTGCGCATTGACGATCAACGCGCGGATGGCGTGGCCCAAAGCTTCGAGTTCTCGGCCCGTCTGCGCCCGGAACAACAAGATGCCGTGGACGCCGCAACAGTCTCGGAGCACGGAGTGTTGGTGGCTCCGCCCGGTACCGGAAAGACCGTGATGGCGTGCGCTGCCATAGCCATGCGTGGCGTCTCGACCCTCATCCTGGTTGATCGCAAGGCCCTGGCTGAGCAATGGCGGACCCGCGTGCGTGAGTTCATGGACGAAAAGTGCGGGCAGATCGGAGGCGGGCGTGCAAAGACGACCCGCCGGATCGACGTAGCGCTCTTGCCTACACTGGCGCGTCGGGAGAACATCGCCGAGCTGACCGGTGGGTACGGATTTGTCATCGTGGACGAGTGCCACCATGTTCCGGCGGCAGCGTTCAGCCACGTCATGAACCAGATCCAGGCACGGTACTGGCTGGGGTTGACTGCGACGCCGTACCGGCGGGACAAGTTGGACGCGCTGATCTATCACCAGCTCGGCCAGGTCTCGCACACCATCGAACCGGTTCCTCGGCAGCAGTTGCCGAGCCATGCAAGCGAGATTCCCGAGCCCGTGCTGGAGTTGAAACTGCATCGGACGTCATATACGTACGCTGGCGCAGCGGATCCGAGCGAGCCGGGCGGGATCTCCGCCATTTACAAGGACCTGATCGCGAACGAGGTACGCCTGCAGCAAATTTACGACGACGTCATGGCGGCCTACGAGCAGAACTCCCGAATCCTTCTCCTGACCACGTGGAAGGCCCATCTTGATTCATTCAGGTCCCGGTTCGAAGCGGCCGGACTGAATCCCGTGGTCTTCACCGGAGCAATGAAAGCCAAGGAACGGCAGGCGGCTGTCGATCTCCTTGCCGACGCCGATGACGCGCAGCCATTGCTGGTCCTGGGAACCGGCTCCTACATTGGCGAAGGTTTTGACTGCCCCAAGCTGGATACCCTGTTCCTTGCAGCGCCGGTTTCGTTCAAAGGCAGATTGGTCCAATATGTCGGCCGCGTTATCCGCCCATACCCGGGGAAGGCGGTCGCTACTGTTCACGACTATTTTGATGAATCCACGCCAGTACTGGCAGCGTCGCTGAACAAACGGGCACCAGGCTACGTCTCACTCGGTTTCCCAGATCCGCGGAAGATGACAGTCCGCTAGTGTCCGGCATAGAAGGGTAGATGGCGAGAGTGTGATGACCCTAGGCCTCCGGAACTGGATTGCCGCGCACCCGAAAGATGAGTGGAACGTGCTGTTGAGGCGGACATCCCGAGCCCATTAGCGGCAATTTTTTGCGCAGACCTGGACGTCCTTCAGAGCCGCGATGCCCAACGGCTGAAGCGCCTTGACGATGCCTGAACAACGAAGAGGTCAGCGCCCAGGCGGTGTTGTGCTTGTGCTTGTGCTTCGGCGTCGCGGCTCTGGCCACCGGCCACAACACCTTAGATTTCGACTGCTTCGCTTGTTTTGTTTGTTTCGTTTATGGGGTAGCGTGAACGTACACGCAGAAGGTGGGATGAAGAGAGGAATACGACAATGGCGACCCAGGTACCAACCCCGGCCTACCCGCACGGAAATGATTCTGAACTCGCGCGGAGGGCATTGAAGACACTGCGTCGCGCCGTTGAGGCGCACTCGGATCCACAGCAGCCGGTGGAAATGAGGGTTACCGACGGCGGGCAACTGGAGATGCCCCGTGCTGCTGCGGATCTGATGATGAGAATCCTTGGGAAGATGGCAGCCGGCCAAGGTGTCACGGTGGTCCCCATGAATGCCGAACTCACGACGCAGCAGGCTGCGGATATTCTGAATGTATCCCGTCCTTACCTGGTTGGGCTCCTTGAGTCCCAGGAAATCAAGTACCGAATGGTCGGAACGCACAGGAGGGTACTTGCCGATTCACTCTACGAATACAAGCGCCGCACCTCGGTAGCTCAGAAGGATGCCGCGGACGAACTGTCGGCGTTGGGCCAGGACACGGGGATTATCTAGAGTGGTTTTCACGGTCATCTACGATGCGAACGTCTTGTATCCGAGCATGCTCCGCGATCTCCTGATCCGAGTTGCCCAGGCTGGGCTGGTCAGAGCGCGCTGGACGGAGGCCATTCTCGACGAGACGTTCCGAAATCTAAAAGAGAATCGGCCGGACCTGGATCCGGTGAAGCTCGACCGGACCCGGGAGTTGATGTGCGCAGCTGTACCGGATTGCATCGTAGACGATTACCAACCTCTGGAGCAGGTCTTCATGGACCTCCCGGACCCGGGAGATGCCCATGTGATGGCAGCGGCACTGAAGGTGCAAGCCCAGGTAATCGTCACCAACAACCTCAAGCATTTTCCAGACGAAACTCTCAGCCCCTGGGGAATAGAAGCCAAACATCCCGATGACTTCCTCATGGATCAGTTCTATTTGGATGCGGTCGAACTGCACATTGCGATACGAAACATGTCCGAGGCTTACAGGAATCCACCGCTGGATGTCAACGACGTCTTGGACCGGCTTGATTCCGAGGGAATGCCTCAAATAGCCGCAGCTCTTCGCAGGTAAGCCGTGGATGTTCTGGGCGGCGTTTACTCAATGTCCGGGCAGCCGGCCCGGTAGCTGACGGCCGTTTCGCTTACACGTCATTTGGGTGGAAGAACTCAAAGAGAGGGCTGTGCACAATGTACACACTTTGGGCTTCGGACTGGGTCGTGCATCGGCCGGATTGGCTCGGATTCGCTATGTTTTCGGGAGTTCCCTGTGTTTTCAAGGCCCGGAATGCGGTTCGAGTCCCACCTCGGGCACGTGTTTCCGCAGGTCAGGGGGGCCTTTGGCCCTCTGACTGTGCACAGATCAGCTTTTTGTGTGCCCCATCGGGGGCTTTTGTGGTCCTCTGCCTCGCTTTCCTGTTCGGGGGAGTGGTTTGCGGTCTTGCTTCTTCATGGTGGGGTCGGGTTCGAACGGCATGACTTCTGCCTGACGAAGTGGGCCGGGCAGTTCGCAGCTGGGGGCGGTTCGCGGTAACTCAATGGTTTGCCGGGCGTTTCGGTAACTGCGTGAGTGTGCCGGCGCCCCCAGGCCGTGTTCGTCAGTTTTCGGCGCTGTTCTGTTAGCGGAGCCTTCGCTGGGTATGAGGGACCGGAGCGCAACTTGGGGTACCGGGAGCGGTCCAAAAGTTCGGGAGGAAATAAGCGACGGAGGAGCGCCGAGCGAAGTTTTGGATTGCGAGCGGCGCGTAGTGCCCTGGTTGCGCGGAGGTCCCGCCCGGCGACAATGAAACAGCAGGACGGGACGAAGCGTGAATCGTTCAGGGTACGACGTAGCTGCACAACGTCCCGTCTTTCGGGCGGGAGGGGTCTTCAGGCGTGATGGCGCCTCGTGAAACACGTCCGGCAGCGTTCAATGGAGGTCGGGCTGGCCTCCGCTCGGGTTGGATTCACGCGCTGGCCGCATCGCTTCCACGTCGAGTTCCAGGGCGACCTTCTCGTCCTCGGTGAGCGGGCGCACCGCTTTCTCGAACAGGGCCACACCGGCGGCCCAGTTGTCCCAGCGCCCGTCGCTGCGGATTGTGCTGGATGTTGATTCCAGCGCGCGCACCGCGGCAGCGATCAGGATAGCTGTGACGACGACGTCGTACGGCATGGCATTGGTGGTGCAGAAGGTCCACATGTCCGGGTGGGAGGGCTCGATGGTGCCCTGCAATCGGAACGTCTCATGGGCCTGGCTGGCCGCCGCGAAGCCGTTCAGCCGGATCCCTTCCGCATCGTTGAGGATTGGTAGGCCCTGGCCCTTCGGCCCGCAGACGGTCACGGGGGCGGCTTCGATGATCTTGCGGGCGTCGGCAATGACATCGGCCGTCGCGATGAGGCTGGGGAAGTAATGCGTGTAGCCCATCAGTGCTCCTTCGGCTCTTCAAAAATCTATCTCTGTAGGGGCACGAAGGCCCGACTCACCGGCATGGCGACATCATTGCTTCAGGATCTACCTATGCTTCGGAATCTGCCTGGATTCACCACCGAGTGAGCATGTGATGATCGCAGCAGTTTGCCGTGTTACGGCTTAAGCATTGCCGCCAGCCGGCTCGGGAGTGCGGGGGCACCCTTCGCCGCTCGGTCACCTTCCCAGCGCTGTTCGGGGCGTTCTCACGGGGCTGCCCTTTGCTATTGCAGTCGTCTGATCGCAACTATTGCGTACGGCCGCACGGCCTCGCGGGAGAGGACATCGCCGTAGGCGCCAGGTAGGCCTCGCATCCGCCCGAGCAGCACATTCTCGATTGCAGGGAAGAACCGGGAACGGGACACGCACTCGGGAGGAAGAGCGACTTGCACCACGGCGGGTTCGCCGAGGGTTCGGAGCAGCTGTGCGTGGTCCCGTGCGCCGGCCGCGAAATAGATGGCTTCGCCGCCCCAGGTTCCGAGGAGTTCCGAGACTGCACCGGCATCTTCCTCGAGCACAGGACCGATCGTGAGGCAGACGAAGTTGCGGTCTCCGCGGACCTGAGATTCGGCGGCGAAGATTGTGCTGTCCTTCAACACCTGGGCGACCGTCTGGCTGATGTAGCCCAGGGCTTCCGCACGATCGAGCCTGCCGTCGAAGAAGCCCTGGGAGGGGAGTTGGAGACCGGCGGACCGTATCGAATCGAACTCGTGTGGCATCAGGCGTGTGAAGTGCCGTGCAAGCAGGTGTTGGCCGAGCAAGGCGGACTTCACCGCTTCGCGTCCCTCTTGGGGGATGGCCAGGTCTGCCGGGTGATCGTCGTGTGGGACGTGTCGATCGAGCTCGGCAAGGTTACTGGCGAGGGGCCCGGGCCACGTTTCCGGCGCGCTTACGTCAATGACTTCGTCTGCAATCAGCGTAGCCACCAGCCGTCCCTTCTCTTCCATTTTTCTTGAGCAACGCGTGTGCGACGAGCGCCTCTCTGGTCGACTATGCCCACTGAGAGAGCTCGGCGATGGTCAGGAATGGAAAGGGACCAGACACGTGGCCCGCCGGTATAGGGCGTCGCGTTACAAACGCGGCTTTGACCTCGTAGGGTTCACCGTTTGGGCGCCCCGGGAGGCGGAGTGCCTTGGCGACTTGGGACGCATGCGGGGCGAGGTCTGCGTACTTTCGCCCCAGCTGGGTCGCGTATGCAGGCTTCTTGTCCCTGTCAAGGTAGAAGTCGTCGAGCTGTCCGCGGAGTTGTGGGATCGCATGGACGCTCGCAGGATCCTTTGCTTCGAGCAGCCAGATGGTCGGGTCTCCCGGCCTGCCGGCGACAATATCGATTTCAGTAGAAAGGGATGGAAGGTTGAGCCGATCGGCTTTCGTCTCCTTGACGTTCCGGACGACGTTCCAGCCCGACTGCGTCAACAGTATAGAGACATCAGTCTCAAGTGCACGGTTCTTGTATTCTCGAAAGTCCCCGAGAGCGCGCTCGAGTAGTTTTGGTGCGGGCGGCAGCGTCCAAGGAAGCAGGCCCTGTTCGAGGTACATCCTGTACGTGCTCAGTGAGGCGAGCAGATAATGAGGAGCCACGGCTATTTGCCCGTGGCTGAGCTCGGCAAGCGGCTGCACAAGCAGCCTCTTCTTCCGTGTTCGCGCGAGCCACGGGCGCCACGGCTCGGAGTTGAATCCCTCGGAAGTGGACGTCAGGAGGTCGATTGCCGCTGCGATGCGCGCGGTCCCGTCTTCCGTCTCGCCCAGAGCGGTCCAGGCCGCTACGCCTTCTATCAGTTTATCCCTAGTGGCAACTGCAACTTCGGGTCCGTCTGGGGGGAGCGGCCAGCTGGCGAGACCGACGAGTGTGGTGTAGATGTCTGTCGCCGATGCTCCGAATGCCTGAGCCATCGCGTCCTGCACATCCGAAGCCCGTGGGTTGTCCGGGATTTCCTCTGGGGAGTAGTCGCCGAGTGCGTCCTCAGTGATGGCGCGTGCAAGGGATTCCTCGTTGAGGGCGTATGAAGTGCCGTCGGTGGGGAGCGGGTCGGGGACGATTGCGATCTCGAACAGGTCGTTGATCTCGATGCCCGAGGGTGTCACTTGGTGGTGCACACGTTCGCTGCGCATGGTCGCCTCCAAGTATGCGTTGGCGGCGGCGAGGACGGGGGCCCAGGCGGCTGCGCCGAGGTCCCGGTTGCCGGAGGGGGCCATTCGAAGGGCGGCCTCGACGATGATCTCGTTGGCGCGTCGGAGCTGCAGGGCATCAGCCTGGGTCTGGGTCGCGCGTTCGACGGGGTCCCAGCGGAGGGAGAGGCTCTTGGCGGAGCTGCTGATGCCGCCGAGTGTGCGGTTCCTGTTGTCGACCATCCGCTGCAGCTGTTCGAGGCCGTACCCGACCAAGCGGTCTCGGTCGTATGCCGCGAGCCTCTCCTGGAGGAGCCCGAGTGCGATGGGGGCGAGCACGTCACGATCGAGGTTTTTCGCCGGGGCGCCGGTGTAGGTCCCGGGCTCGACTCCCTGTAGTCGGACGCGCTCGGCGATGAGGCGGTCAGCCTCGGAGACGAAGGCCGGATCGAGCGCCACCGGTGGCGGAAGGTGGTTGCGTGTGGTGATGCTGCTGCCGACGTCGAGGGTCATTGTGGGCGGAGCCGCCGCCCATGCGGCAACGACATGCTCGGCGTTTTGGGCGTGCACGCCTGCAGCAGTCAGCAGTTTACCGACGACTCTGCGGAACTCGTCCCGGATGGCTTCCGGTGAGCCGTCTGCAATTTGCAGGAAGCGCTCGAAATCGACGTTGATGTCAGCGTGTACGATCCCCCGGTGGTCGCGCCTGTGAGCCGTGAGCTCGAGCGATCGCCGGGAATCCGGTTGGTCGGCAGCGGTTAACCCGATCACATATCCCGCGATGTCTGTCTCGGAGTGGGCCGAGGTCCAAACCCCGTCGATGGCCGCGACGCCGAAGGCAATCGCGCCAGCCATCCTGTCAAAGAGCTGCCTGTGGTCGCGGTTCTGCCACGAGGGGTTCGCCGCAGAGACCGCTACCGGAATGGGGCCCGTGTGGAGAGACCATCCCTCGGGCTGGGGCCTGTGGTGATGGCCTGCTAGTGGAGTCCGGATCCCGGCGCTCCGGCTTTGCTTGGCCCAGCGGTAGACTGCGACGGGCGAGGACCCCGCGTGGTCGACACCGATGGTGTCGCGGAGTGCCGGGAGGCCGAGAGCTGCAAGCGCAGTTTCGACCGGGGTCCAGGATGCGGCCCTGTCCCACTCTGCCTCGCCGGCATGGGGTGCGATCGACATCACCGAGGGTGAGCGGCCGCCCGAGAACATGCTTTTCCCGTTCGCCCGCCACCATTCCCAGTAATCGATGGCCTCGTATCCGAACATTTCGGGAGCGTCGGGGCGTGTGAGGTCGTTGCAGAAGTTGAGAAGGTCGAATTCGTGGTCGGCGCTTGTGGAGATCCACCGCAGATCGTCCAGCGACATGCAGGCCATCGACGGCAGCTGCGGCGCGATCACATGGTGGGGAGTGGACACGATCATCAGGGGGACGAGGGTCGTTTCCTGAGGGACCGAAATCCCGCCTGCTGCCAGCGGGATGCGCGCCTCTTGGGTCTTGGCCTGCTTGGCTGCTCCGAGGACGGCTGGCATCTCCCTGACCTCAGTCGCGGTCGCATCGAGTTGGGAGTTCATCTGCAACGCCAGTCCGAGACCTTCCCCTGCGGGAAGGACCCACTGCACTACGTTCCGGGGGGAGACGGCGGGGCCGTCCTCCATATCTGGAGCCCCGACGAGGTCGGACGTGAATCTCCACAGATGGCTTCGCGCGGCCTCGGCTGAGCGCTGGGCAAACCTGAATCGTGCCGGGCCGCTGTCCCTGAGCGTTTCTGCGAGCTCGCCGATGGCGTACCCGACGATTTCCGGGATAAATGCCAGGGGCAGCCATCGTGGCTCCCCTCCGGATCTGGCCCGGACCCGAAGGAATCGGCCGAATGGGCTCTGGGGATGGCCTATGTCGAACGTGGATTCACGGGCATCGCAGGTCATCCACTCGAGTGCACGCCGCACCTCCTCGCTTGAGACCAGATGCTCAGGGGTGCCCGCTCTGAACACGCGCAGCGCGGAAGCAATTTCCGCCTCTGTCACAACCGGCCGTTCGGGCCCCGGATCTTCGCGTGGCCAGCTTTCCGCAACGTGTTGCATCGCAAAGTCCGCGTACCCGAGACCGACCTGAAGCACGTGGGAGATGCCGAATCCCGCTGTTCGGATCAATTCATCGTCGATGGAGTCGATGAGAAGGTGGGCGCGGTCGACGTCGGCAACAGGCCGCTCGACGCAGCCTGGGAACAACCTGACTGTCGAACCGCCCAGACGGACCCGGACGTTCAACCGAGGGTCGGCCGGCGTGTAGTCCTCGGCCATCAGAAGCTCCGGCCGCGCCTTCCGTGCACCACGCAAGAGTGGACCTATTAGAGAAGGATCAGCATGTTTGGAGCGCCGGCTGTCGACGTTCAAGGCGGTGTGCGCGAGCAGCCCGACTGACGTCCAACGGTCGCGAAGGACAGGCGAGGCGCCTGCGGCGAAAAGCAAGGCCCACAGACTCTCCTTCTCAAAACTGGCCAGAAATTCTGGCATCGGCATTTGCCGCGCCCTGGCCGGCTTCCCACCCTTTGAGCGCCCCATCACCGATTCAGTCCCCCCAAAGACCCGCTATTTCTTGGAGAGTACCCGAATGAACATCTTGAAGGAAGAACATCCCACGGCACGGCGAGGCGGACGTCGACTCGGTGGTGCAGCACGCCGCAAGGCCACCGATCAGCTTGCTGCCGCGGGTCCTTCGGGTCTCCTCAGCCGGGGCAGAGACCGAACAAGCCCACTGCCGAAGGCTGCAGCCTAAACGAGGGTCTGAGGGCATGATGGACTCGCTTTGCGTTATCGCAATTCATGCTGCTCCTGCTGGGTACCAGCGTGTCATGAGTAGATGCACAGCACCGAGACGGGGCTATCGCACAGCGAGCGGTCGCGCGGCCTGCCCTCCATGCGGCGGCTACGGTTCGTACTCGTCTCGGTCTTGCTACCCGCCGGCCTATTCGCCACGGAGCGGCGTGGAGTTGGATCGGTCGGAGCAAGAACGAGGCCGAGCTGGTCACCGGGCACCTCAACCCTCACCTATACGCCAGCCGAAGTGCGGGCCCTGACACCTCTTCGTCGCACCCTCCAGTTACGAGCAGGGCTGCCTGATCTTCGCGACGTCTTTCTTTTGCCACGCATGGGATGACCGGCGCTGTGCAGCGACGGAACTGCACGACCTGCTTGAAGCGGAGGGGGTCTCGGTCTGGTTCAGCGAGAGGGACATGCGCTTGGCGAGCCATTCCTGCGAGAAATCGACAGGGGACTGGCAAAGTCGCGTACGGGCCTTGTCCTCGTCACTCCTGCATTGCTGAAGCGCGTCGACAGCCGCGGGGTCTCCGATAAGGAGCTTTCGGCACTCTTGGCTCGCGACCTGCTGATTCCCGTCGTGCACGAGACCACCTATGACGAACTTCGGTCCGTCAGCCCGATGCTCGGCTCCCGAAATGGATTGGACACGGCCGAGGATTCGATGGCAGTCATCGCCGCCAAGATCGCTGAGATGGTCACCGTCGAGGACGACTTCCTGCTCAGAGGGACGGACTGAGCGACTAGCTGCGTGCCAACCTTCTCGACGTAAGCGCAGTTTCGGTGGGCGCCCAAATAGCCTTTACAGGCGTTTGCGCCGCACAGAATCGTCTCATAGCGGAAACTGATTTCGGCGAAGTCCGCAGCCGCCGACGGCTTTTCGTCGGGCGGAGGGCTGAGATGGTCAAAAAGCGCTGAGCCGTCAGGACCAGGCTCAGCGAGCCAACAGCCGATTCCTTCTGCAACTTGGTCGAGACTTCTGTCAAGCAGTGCCGCGAAGGCTGGAATCTCCATCTGCGTATACGCAAGAACCGGGCTTAGGACGTTGGGGCGGGCGGGAAGGTCGGTGGCGATGTCTCCCAGGCCAAGATGGAGCCAGCCGTTCCGAAGCCTGCGAAACGGCTGCGCCGTCACTGTCTTCAGATCTGCAGATTCGGCCAGAGAAGAGACGTGGTCAACCGCTATCGGAGGAAGGCCTTCGACCCTCGTGTACAGCTGCTCGATCGAACGAGCCGCGTGATGGAGCACGACGAACCGGTGCTTAAGCGAAGCAGCATCGCAGGACCCGCAGCATTCGACGTTTGCCCACCGCCGTGCGGCTTGAACAGTCGAGTAGATGCTGATGACGCCGAGTGCGAGTTCGGTTGTGAGTTCTCCGGCGAAAGTCGCCGGAATCGCTTCGGAGATCTTACCGTCCCACCATGCTACTGCCGTGTTGGTGTGGTTCCCATGCTGGGAGAAATTCTCAGCACTCGCGCTCACCAGTGCTGAGGCCAGTTGCCCAATCCCGGTAGCAAGTGTTTGCAGATGAGGACCCCACGAGTTCATGTCCATACCGCGGTGGGGAGGCAAACCTGCCATGAAGTGGCCAGTGACGTTGGTGAGTAGCAATTCGGAGCCATCGGAAATGACTGAGAGGTCGTCGCGTAGAACGTCGAACTCTCGCCCAGACCGGTCATCGGGATAAAAGGCTAGATGCGTGGCGTCAATTAGTTTCTGGAAGTCCGCGACGACGCTATCAAGTTGCCCGGGACGGCCGTCGAAGAACTTTCCTCCGTGCCTGGCCGCAGCCGTAACGTCCTCTTCCCAGTCGAACTCCAGCTCAATATTATGAACGTCTCGAATGTTCTTTTGCGCCTCGTAAGCGACCATGGCTCCCCACTGCAGTAGGGGCCATGAGCGTGGATGGAATCCTGCGGTGAGTCCGCTGCCCGTTACGTATCGCAGGTCAGCGGCAGCGATTGCAAGCGACACCTGCTCGTGGAGTTCCATGGAATGCGATCCTACATGGAACGAAGCCAACGCCTTTTTGGCGCCGTTCAGGGAATTCTCTCCGTGTCCTGTACGTTGCAGTCGCCGACAAACCATCAACAGAGAAGAGATGCTACTTTCGTGGCAAACGGTTACGATGAACTGCGCACCGACGTCAAGGAATCCCAGGAGGACTCCCCGGAGGCACTGATGTCCGCCAAAGCGCCTGACGCGAAGTCCGTGGTCACGAGACTGATATTTCGGATGGCCTGACTCGGGGTGGCGAGTTCATTGCCGAAGAGCTCGTCGTGCAGGTCATTCCTAGGCCGATGACGAGTTCACGTGTCACCTCCTTCCTGGTGCGCCACCGTTCGCCGAAGGCGCGTGCGAAGGACGGCCATGCCTCCTGCGTCGAATGTGAGGGCTGAACACCATTTCTGGCCGGCTGTCCCGGAGCATATCTGGGACCGTATCCGTGAGGAATTTACCCGGCCGACTGCGGCAGAACCGTAAGGCCCGGCCGTAGGGAGTGCCCTCGTTGGGTTCTACGGTTTGTCCTCCAGAACAATCCTTCGCCCGGACACTGCACGCGCTGGCTCTACGTCAGCTCAGAACTCACACCGACCCACTGCAATAAGGCCCCCCATGCTACCGAAGACATAACTATCGGCCGGGCAGGGACCTACCTCTTTCATCGGGTTTCAGATGCGGCCTACGGCGTGAAACTCGTGTGGGTTTAGGTGAGACATCCGTCGCGCGCTCGGCGATCATTTAAGCTATGAGAGATCCGCGCCCCGATTTAGGCATTCCCGAGGATCGAGCGGTAATTTTCCATCACGTTGGGCTAATCCTCAGTCAAGCGAACCTGATCGACGGGCGACTTATCCAGCTGGGATCATGGCTTTCTGATCCAGCGGACGCAAACGTGCATCGAGGCCGGTGGGTCAAGATGAATCGCGCGGTCGAGAAGCGCAAAGCCATTGCGAGCTTACTGCCAGGGTCGTGGCAGCATCGCGACCCGCTCATCGAAGGTGTGCGGAGCTGTTTTGACTACCGGAACGCCTTCGCTCACGCTTCTCTTGACTTCGAGCTGGGTGGGCCACCGGACTACCACGTCGAGTGGTCGTGGCTCACGGCGAGCAACGCAGACGCGGCCAGGGTCACGCCGATCGATCTCAGCGTCTTTCGTAAATGGGAATTTCGATTCGAAGCAGTTAATCAAGCGCTCAAATACGTCTTAGGCCCGGGTCGATTTTTTGTCGAAACCCAAAACTTCCCACTCGACCAGATAGACCTTCGAGGAGCCCTCTTGAAGGGTGAGCATGACGACTGGTCTCTTGTTCCCGACGATCAGGTGGACTCGTGGCAGGAGGCTGTAGATTGGCTTTTCCCGAAAGCCGTCTACGCCGACGTAGGCAACCGACCCGCGCGTACATGAATTTGGGCGGTTTGGCAGTTCATGATCGACTCGTCAAATGTTAAATACCGAGCCGCCGCGTAGCCACCCAACCGCCGAGTGCGGCTGAAGATCGTGGGGCAAGAGATGGTGACGGGCTTCCGCTACATTAGGATCTGACGGTGGGTCTTTGCCGGCATTTGCAACGAAATAGTATTGGGGTACTTAATGTCAAACAGCCAGTCTGGGTTCTTTCCGAAAGGCAGGAAGGAGTGGATGCCGTTCGTGCTCCTTTTCCTTGTTCTAGTCGGAGTGGCGATTCAGTGGGCGATCAGCGCCAACAAGTCAGCTGTCGGTTTCACTGGGGTCGTGGCAATTGCGACCCTCATGACGTCAATCGCTCAGTATAAATCTGGGTTGCGTCGAATTTTGGTATTCGTTCCGTACGGGCTCGTAGTTATTGCGAGCCTCGTGTGTATGAGTATCGATTTGTATTTCGACTACCTCGCCCCAATCAAGGTCCTGTCTGACGTTACTTGGACTAGTTGGATCACTCCAATTGCTGCTGCGGGCTTAGCTGCCGGAACCTGGTGGGTAAAATTGCGAATGGATCCGCCGCCAGCGCCTTAGTTTTGATATCGAGGTTTCAACTCGTGATCGAGATACCGACCTAATAGAGCCATCGCAGTGTTGCCCGTATTCCGGTAGAGGCCTTATTGCCTGCCCTCGGCGCGCGACCGAGGGAGGGTCGAAGGCGATTTGCGGCATGAGCCCGCTTATGGAGGCTTTTGTCGATGGTCATTGGTTTCTGCCCACGTGCGGCCAGCTGATGTGCCCGCTGGTGGGTAGAACTGCCCGGTGAATGGTTCGGCGGCATCTGGCCGGGACTACACCAGGCTGCCCAGTCCATCGCGTTCGGCGCCCTGTAGGGCCGCACCTTTGGCCATGCCGACTTCTCCTGACCTGACTTCGGTCAATCGGCTTAGTGCCTGTCCCGTGGGTTCCGGATCGCGTTGAGGACTGCTTGTTTGTCGGCTGGGATGGCGGGTGGGAATG
>NZ_JBHVTT010000034.1:0-18103 GCF_042884555.1 Arthrobacter sp. NPDC058127
GGCAGTCTCTTCCGGATCACGATCAGGCAGCTGGGAAGTCAACCCGCTAAGGATGTGTGAGGTCTCTTCTCCTGCAGCCACGTCCAACCTCTCTTCATTGAATGTCTGGGCGCTTGCACTGTGGTGCGCGCTGAAACGTGCGTAGAAATTTCGTATTGTGAGAATAAAATTCTGTAATTCGAGATTAGCCATGCGTTCGCCAAGCGTCAATCTCGTCCCGCGGAGACTACTGCCCACAAGGCCTCGCGGCCCCACGCCGCCGTTTGTGACCGCCGTCGGGAGGCGGGCCCTTGACCAAAGGTGACCTAGCTCATACAGTCATTTCACTATTCAATAACTAGATTCCACGATGCGAAAAGTTTCAACTCCTCTCACAGCGTCTCGGAAGCCTAGTTGCAGCACCACAAAGAAGTGGAGATCCACGATGCAATCGACTCCCCCAGTCGGCGTCACAACGGCTCCGGAGCAGGCCATACTGCCAGGCAGTTCGGTCCATCCGTCAGTAGGAAATGAAACCCTGTGCGATGTAGCGTCCGTCGCAGCAGGCCGCGACATCAGCCCCAGCCTCTATAACCTCGACCTCGCCCCCACCAAGAAGGAGGGCAGGCGCTGGACCAGCTACAGCATCTTCACCCTCTGGGCCAACGACGTCCACAGCCTTGGCAACTACGCTTTCGCGATCGGCCTCTTTTCCCTTGGCCTGGGCGGGTGGCAAATCCTCGTGGCCCTTGGCATCGGTGCGGTCTTGCTGTTCACCCTCTTGACGTTCTCCGGGTTCATGGGCCAGAAGACCGGCGTTCCCTTCCCGGTGATGAGCCGGATCAGCTTCGGCATCCGGGGCGCCCAGCTGGCCAGCCTGGTCCGTGGCGCGGTGGCCATTGCCTGGTTCGGAATCCAGACATACCTTGCCTCCGTGGTGCTCCGCGTCATGCTTGTCGCCATGTTCCCCGGGCTCAAGGACATGGATGCCAACTCGATCCTGGGCCTGTCCACCCTCGGCTGGATTGCCTTCGTTTCGCTCTGGATTGTCCAGTTGGTCATTGTCAGCTTCGGCATGGAAATGATCCGCAAGTACGAGGCCTTCGCAGGTCCCATCATTCTCGCCACCATGCTGGCCATTGCCATCTGGGTCTTCGTGGAGGCCGGGGGCGCCATCCAATGGTCCGGCATCAAGGGCCTCGAAGGCGGCGAGATGTGGCGCACGATCTTTGCCGGCGGCGCGCTCTGGGTCTCCATCTACGGCACTTTCGTCTTGAACTTCTGCGACTTCACCCGTTCCTCGGTGTCCAAGAAGTCGATTGTCCGCGGCAACTTCTGGGGCATCCCCATCAACATGCTCCTGTTCGGCGCAATCGTGGTCATCATGGCCGGTGGCCAGTACAAGATCAACGGCAAGATCATTGAGAGCCCCTCGGACATCGTGCAGAGCATCCCCAACACGCTCTTCCTTGTCCTCGCTTGCCTTGCCTTGCTGATCCTGACCATCGCAGTGAACCTCATGGCGAACTTCGTGGCACCCGTTTACGCCCTGACCAACCTCTTCCCCAAGCACCTGAACTTCCGCAAGGCAGCCTGGGTCAGCGGTACCATCGGCCTGGTCATCCTGCCGTGGAACCTCTACAACAACCCCTTGGTGATCGTGTACTTCCTGGGTGGACTCGGCGCGCTGCTCGGCCCGCTGTTCGGCGTCGTCATGGCCGACTACTGGCTCCTGCGCCGCGGCAAGGTCAACGTCCTCGACCTCTACACGGACCATCCTTCGGGCACCTACTTCTACAAGCGCGGCGTCAACCCCCGGGCGATCGCCGCAATGGTTCCGGCCGCCGTCGTCGCCGTCCTCATTGCCTTCGTTCCCGCACTGGAGGCCGTGGCACCGTTCGCCTGGTTCTTCGGCGCAGGCATCGGCGCGTTGTGCTACTACGTGTTCGCGGACAAGAAGCAGCAGCACACCGACGTCTCCGGCGAGCCGATCGCCGTCGTCAGCAACCACTAATATTCAACTCACTCGCAGTTGTTGTCGTTTTCGCCCGTCAAAACGACAACAACTGCGAGTTAGTTGGGCTAACCGGCCGGAAGGAAAAAACATGCGCATCCTCGTCGCAAACGTCAACACCACCCAATCCATGACCGACTCCATCGCAGCCCAGGCGCGAAGCGTCGCGGCTCCCGGCACCGAGATCATCGGCATCACCCCGCGGTTCGGCGCCGATTCCTGCGAAGGAAACTTTGAAAGCTACCTCGCCGCCATCGCCGTGATGGACCGCGTGGTCAACTATCCCGAACCGTTCGACGCCGTCATCCAGGCCGGCTATGGCGAGCACGGCCGGGAGGGACTCCAGGAGCTCCTCGACGTTCCGGTGGTCGACATCACCGAGGCCGCAGCCAGCACCGCAATGTTCCTCGGGCACAAATACTCCGTGGTCACCACGTTGGACCGCGCGGTCCCGCTCATCGAGGACCGCCTCAAGCTTGCCGGGCTCGACGAGCGCTGTGCATCGGTCCGTGCGAGCGGTATGGCCGTCCTGGAGCTGGAAGAATACCCGGACCGGGCGGTCGAAGCCATCGTGGAACAGGCCGAGCGTGCCGTGCGTGACGACAAAGCCGAAGTCATCGTCCTCGGTTGCGGCGGCATGGCAGGCCTCGACGAACAGATCCGCCAACGCTGCGGAGTTCCTGTGGTGGACGGAGTGGCCGCGGCGGTGACCATCGCCGAATCGCTTGTCCGTCTGGGACTGTCCACGTCCAAGGTCCGGACTTACGCCACACCGCGCCCAAAGACCGTCATAGGCTGGCCCCTGACCACAACGGACACGACGACGGCGGATGCTCCCGCCGCGCACTAGCTCAACAAACAGGAGAACCGCGTGAGCGAAACCACCCCCGCCCGGTCCCGGGTCGCCGTCGTCACCGGAGCCGGCTCCGGGATCGGGCGGGCAGTCGCCCGGCTTCTGTTGACGGAGGGCTACCGCGTTGCCCTCGCCGGTCGGCGGGAAGCGCAGCTTCTCGAGACTGCTGACGGCCATCGCGAGGCGCTCGTGGTGCCGTGCGATGTAACAGTGCCCGACGACGTCGCGCGCCTTTTTGAAGCGGCCCGCCAGCGCTGGGGGAGGGTGGATGTCCTGTTCAATAACGCCGGCGTCTTCGGTCCTTCCGGCGGTGTGGACGAGATCAGCGTGGCCGATTGGAATGCCACCCTGGCCGTGAATGTCACCGGCTCCATGTTGTGCGCGGCAGAGGCCGTCCGGACGATGAAGGCGCAGGAGCCGCAAGGCGGACGCATCATCAACAACGGCTCCATCTCCGCCCATTCGCCGAGGCCATTGTCGGTCGCGTACACCGTGAGCAAGCACGCCATGAGCGGCCTGACCAAGAGCATCGAGCTGGACGGCCGTCCGTATGGCATTACGTGCGGGCAGATCGACATCGGCAACACCCGCACCGAGATCATGGACACCATCGGCGTAGGCTCGGGGGCACTCCAAGCCGATGGCAGTAGGCGCGTGGAGCCGATGTTTCCTGTGGAGGATGCCGCCCGCGCGGTGCTCATGATGGCCAACATGCCGGCGTCTGCCAATGTTGGTTCCGTGGTGGTGACCGCAGCGGGGATGCCGTTCGTGGGCCGCGGCTAGCTGGCTGCGGCTGGAACCCTACCTAGGCTAGAAAATCGACCAGCCCGTGCGGGTGGTGAACTCGTCGAGGGCGGCAACGCCCGCCAGTGAATTCCCGGATCGTCCCAGGCCGGGGCTCCAGACGCAGATGGTGCATTTGTTGGGCACCACGGCCACAATGCCGCCGCCTACCCCGCTCTTCCCAGGGAGCCCCACGCGGTAGGCGAATTCGCCGGCGGCGTCGTACGTGCCGCACGTGAGCATCACGGCGTTGATTCTCTTGGTCTGGGACGGGGACAGCAGCGGCGTGCCGTTCCCGCGCAAGCCGTTGTTGGCCAGGAACCTGCTCGCAAGGGCCAAGTCGGTGCAGCTCATTTCCAGGGCACACTGGTTGATGTAGGCCTCGAGGACTGATTCCACGGGGTTTTCGAGGTTCCCGTAGCTGGCCAGGAAGTGTGCCAGCGAGGCATTGCGGTGGCTGTTCGCTGCCTCTGAAGCTGCCACTTCGGGGTCCGTATCGACGGAGTTGTTGCCGCTTTCTTGACGGAGCAATTCCCGGACAGGAGATTTCGAGCTGCCCGCGATGGTGAGGAGCCTATCCGTGACAACAAGGGCGCCGGCATTGATGAACGGATTCCGGGGAATTCCATCCTCATGTTCCAGCTGCACCAGGGAATTGAACGGATTGCCGGAAGGCTCCCGGAATACGCGCTTCCAGATGCGGTCGCCATCCCCGGCCAGCACCAGTGCGAGGGCGTACACCTTCGAGATGCTTTGGATCGAGAAGGGGACGTCGGCGTCTCCCGAGGAGAACACGTCGCCGCTGGAGGTTGCCACGGAAATGCCGAATTGCTTGGTATCCACCGCGGCCAGGCTCGGGATGTAGTCTGCAGGGGCTCCTTGGCCGAGCAAGGGCTGAACCGTGCCGACAATGTCGTCAAGGAGATTTTGGATGTCCATGGTCTTAGCGCCGTCCTTCGGGGTGGGTCCACAGCCTGAGCTGAAGATGCGCGAGCAGCCGTTGCTCTGCGGAGTGGAGGTCGATGCCCGCCACTTCGCACGCACGCCTCAGCCGGTAATGCACGGTATTCCGGTGGACGGCCAGTTCCTCCGCGCACCGGTTCACGTCGCCGAAGAACTCAAGATACGTCAGCAGAGTTGTGGCGAACTCGGGGTATCGCTTGCACAGCACGCTGATGCCTCCGTGCCGAAGGTCGGTCCTCGACGCCAGAAGTTCCAGCAATTCCTTCGTCAAAACGGTTGTTTCCACGTCGGCGTAGGACGCCACATGGATTGAGGGTGTGCTTTCCAGGACCTTCAGCACACTGCGCACGTGCTCAAGGGTGCCGTGAAGCGCGTCCAAGCGTTCGACGACGGGTCCGACGGCGGCCTGCACCTGGCAGTGCAAGTGGACCCTTGCGTCCCGGACAATGACGTTGATGAGGCGGTTGATGGCCGGCGGGGACTTCACGGGGTCAAGATCGGGAAGAATCATGGCTATTTCCAAGCCGATGGCTCCCACCACCGCACCCGGCCGGTAGGCCGCCGCATGGATCGATGCCACATTCGCCAGCTCGCCGCGCCGAAGTTGCAGGCCCGCCGCGGATTCGTCATCGCCTTTGGCGGAAATCAGGACGAGGGCCGCCGGCTTGGATGGATCGATGCCCGCGGACTGTGCCTGGGAGTGGATCTGTGGAGTGCCGCTGAGCAGGCTGGAGATCCTGTCGCGCCGTAGTGCCTGGGACTGTTCGTTGCGGTGCCGGACCAGTTCTATCGCCGCGTGCCGGGCAGCTCCAACCATGAGCTTGTCCGTGTTTGGAGCGAGGGGTTCCTTCCCTTCCTGAAGCCAGATGTACCCCAGGATCCTGTTGCCTGCGTGGATACCGATGGCCACCCGTTCCCGTAGGCCTTCCGTCGGGTTGGCTTCCATGTGGATGGGAGCTTCGGCCACTTGCAGGTGCTTGTAGACTCCGGACTCCTTCAACAGTTTTTGGTACCGCTCGGGTCCACGCCGGGCCAGGATGGAGAGCCTGCGTAGTTCATCGACGTCGTTGGAGGCCGGTGAATAGGCCAGGACGCGGTTTGCCGGATCCTCAATGACCACGTGGCCGTTGGTCAGGGTCGCAGTGGTCTGGGCGATAGCAAAAAGATCCCGGTGGATGATCGTGGACGCGTCGGTGGAAAGTGCCGGCTCCTGGATGCGGTCCTTGGCGATGCTCTCCAGCGTGCCCCAGCTCATTGCCGGAGACACAGCGATCAGCCCGATTCCGGTGGGAAGCAGCATTTCCCGGACGGCGTCCAGTTCCTCCTCGTTCCCTTTCACCGCGACGGCGGCGGGGTAGCCCGGAATCAGCTTCCGGATGCTCGGCAAAACCGCGCGACCCCGGACTCCGATCAGCAGGACCAAGCTCCCGCGTTGGACCGGCGTCTCGTCCTCGGCGTCTACGATCACGGCTTCACGAACCGTGCCATTGTCCGTTCCGGGAGGAACCAGCAGCTGCCCGTTGTCGACGCCGATGTCTTCAAGTATGTCGCTGAGCATGGCGCCAATGACATGCTCGGCAGATTCAAGGGGTGCCACCCGTATTCACTTCCTCTAAGCGGCTTAGCCGCGCCCACAGCCATGAACATTACTCGCACTCTGCCGGAACGGGTTGTCATTCGAGCACAACGGGGATCGGGCGAATTTAGCTGGCCAGACAGTTCCTTCGCTTCCCCCGGAACCTAGAGTTGTTTTCCGTCCCTCCGCTGACGATCCAGCAGTGCAGCTGTGATCCAACACTCAAGCCGGGGACAAGTTCTGGAGCATGCAGCCGCACCCGCGGAACCGGAGTCAAAGGAGACCCCTGGAATGAAACCCACACTGAACTCGCCTTCGCCGAGCCCGATCGCCCGGGATCGGATTGCCGGGCTTGATCCCGCTGATTCGCTCGAAAACAACCGGGAGCTTCTTGGTGACCGTTCAACCTCGGCGCAGGACTTTTCAAGCGAGGAAGCCGGCTACCACAAGACGCTCAAACCCCGGCAGATCCAAATGATAGCCATCGGGGGAGCGATTGGAACGGGCCTCTTCATGGGGGCGGGTGGCCGGTTGAACGGTTCCGGCCCGGCCTTGATCTTCGTCTACGCCCTTTGCGGGTTCTTTGCATTCCTGATTCTGCGCGCCCTCGGCGAACTGGTTCTCCACAGGCCGTCCTCGGGTTCGTTCGTGTCCTATGCGAGGGAGTTCTACGGCGAGAAGATGGCCTACGCGGCCGGCTGGTTGTACTTCCTCAACTGGGCCATGACGTCGATTGTCGATGTCACGGCCGTAGCGCTTTACGTCAAATTCTGGGGACAATTCTGGGAGCCGCTGCAGACAATCCCACAATGGCTTATCGCACTTTGCGCCCTCGTCATTGTCCTGGCCCTGAACCTCGTCTCCGTGAAGATCTTCGGCGAGATGGAATTCTGGTTCGCCCTGATCAAGGTGACTGCACTGGTTGCCTTCCTCGTCGTCGGGGTCTGCTTCATCGTCTTTGGTGGGAAGACCGACATCGGCGTTCCAGGGCTGGGCGTGATCCTGGACCACGGCGGAGCTTTCCCGACCGGCGCCGTAGCGCCCTTGCTGGCGATCAGCGGCGTCGTGTTCGCGTATGCCGCGATTGAACTTGTTGGAACGGCTGCGGGCGAAACCGCCAACCCGGAAAAGGTGATGCCCAAGGCCGTCAACACGGTCGTCTTCCGGATCGCGCTCTTCTATGTCGGTTCCGTGCTGCTGCTCTCGCTGCTCTTGCCGTTCACGGCGTACAAATCCGGCGAATCGCCCTTCGTCACCTTCTTCTCCCATCTTGGCGATCCCCATGCCGCGGCTGTTTCGGCATCGGTGATGAACTTCGTTGTCCTGACAGCGGCCCTGTCGAGTCTCAATGCTGGCCTTTATTCCACGGGGCGGATCTTGAGGTCCATGGCGGTCAATGGCTCCGCGCCACAATTCACTGCGAGGATGAGCAAATCGGGGGTGCCGTACGGTGGCATCCTGCTGACAGCGGTGATCACGCTGCTTGGCGTCGGCCTGAATGCCCTGGTGCCGTCCCAAGTGTTCGAGATCGTTCTCGAGGTGTCTGCGATCGGGATCATCGGCGGCTGGGCAACCATCATCCTGTGCCACATCAAGCTTCAAATCTGGGTCAGGCTCGGCAAAGCCGTGCGTCCGGCATTCCGGCTCTTCGGAGCCCCCTTCACCTCATACCTCACGCTCGCCTTCCTCGCCTTCGTTCTCGTCACGATGGGCTTCTCGGAGACGGGGCGCTGGGTCCTCGCTTCCCTTCTGCTCCTGATACCCCTCCTCATTGCCGGCTGGTTTGCTTGCCGCAAACGCATCCTGGCGGCAGCCGAGGCCCGGCGCGGCCACACCGGCGACCTGCCCGTCGTCGCCGGCTCCTTCTCCCAGGGCGGCCAACGCTCCTGATGCACAACGAATTGATGGAAAGCGGAATTACCTTGCCCGGCATCACGCTCCGAACCAACATCGGCACCCTGACCACGGAAACCACTCCGAGCAAGCGAAGCCAGCTGAACAAGCAACGTCCCAGGCAGGACATCCGGACGCCGAGCAGCGCGTGGCGTTCGCGTGCTGACGCGTGGGAGTTTCTCGGGTACGCGTTCAAGCAGCTGGCAAAGGGCGGACCGGGAACGCAGTCACGCTCCGGCCTGCAGGACCAAGCCGTCCAGGCGCTACGCCTGCTTCAGGCCATGGAACTGTATTGGGCGGCTCCGGGGCTCGCCGCGTTGGCAACGCTCCTCGACTGCGTGGATTCGGGCGATTACGACGCCGGATCGGAGACGATCCGCGGAATGTCGCACCTGATGGCGTCCGCCAGTCCGGACCGAGTCAATCCCGGCCGAGTTGGCTCGGAACCGGGGCAGTCCGGGGCGGAGCGCCCCCTTTCGGGTGTTCAGGACGAAGGCTCCCGGGAGCCACGGCAAGCGAGGGAACGTCCCCGGTTCGAGGTCCTGTTTGTCGACGACATCACCGAACAAGAAGCTGAAACGCTGAAAGCGGAAATGCTGGCCCAGCGGAGGCCGTCCGATGCCTTCACCTATGAACTCATCGTGGTTCCCAGCTACGAGGACGCGCTGGTTGCCTTGGTGCTGAATCCCGCCATCCAGGCATGCATTCTCCGCCCGGGATTCACCATCGGCAGCAGCCAGCCGCTTGGCCGCGACCTGAGGAAATACCTCGACTGCCTGGTGAGCCCCGATCTCACCGGAATGCCACCGCTGGGCAGGTTCCTTAGCCTGGCCGAGCAGATCTCCGAGTTGCGCCCCGAACTGGATGTGTACCTCGTAGCCGGTGTCGCCATGGAGAGCCTCGCGGGTTCATTGACCAAGCGGTTCCGGAGGATTTTCCGCAGGCAAGACAATCTCGACCTGCACCTATCGCTGTTGTCGGGCGTCGCCGAGCGGTACAGGACCCCGTTTTTCACCGCGCTGCAGGAATACAGCCGGCGGCCGGCCAGCGTCTTCCATGCCTTGCCGATCTCTCGGGGCGGTTCGGTGGGCAATTCGCCCTGGATCCGCGACATGGCCGACTTCTACGGTATGAACCTTCTCTTGGCCGAGACGTCCGCGACGTCGGGAGGCCTCGATTCGCTGTTGGATCCGCACGGATCGATCAAGGAAGCCCAAGACTTGGCGGCGCGGGCTTTCGGTTCCCAGAAGACCTTCTTCGTCACCAACGGAACATCCACCGCCAACAAGATCGTTCATCAGTCCATCCTTGCGCCAGGGGATGTGGTCCTCGTCGACCGCAACTGCCACAAATCACATCACTACGCTTTCGTCCTCGCCGGAGCCCAGGTTTCCTACTTGGACGCCTATCCGTTGGACAAGTTCGCGTTCTACGGTGCGGTACCCCTGGCCACCATCAAGGCCCGATTACTGGCCTACAGACGTGCCGGGCGCCTGGACGAAGTCAAGATGATCACGCTGACCAACTGCACCTTCGACGGCATCGTCTATGACGTAGAACGCGTCATGGAAGAATGCCTGGCCATCAAACCGGACCTCGTCTTCCTTTGGGACGAAGCTTGGTTCGCCTTCGCCCGGTCCCACCCCGTCTTCCGGCGCAGGACGGCCATGGCGGCGGCGAGGAAGCTTGAGGCCTCTTTCTGTGATCCCGGCTATGCCGCCAGGCACGCCGAACAAGCGGCATCCCTCCACGACGCGGCGACGGGCGCGCCCGCGGATGATGAACTCTGGCTGAAGACCCGGCTTGTCCCGGATCCAGCGAAAGCGCGGCTGCGCGTCTACGCCACGCAGTCCACCCACAAGACCCTCACCTCGCTACGCCAGGGATCCATGATCCACGTCTTCGACCAAGACTTCAGCGAGCATAACCAAGAGTCATTTCGCGAAGCATATATGACCCATACCTCCACATCGCCCAATTACCAGATCCTCGCTTCCCTCGACATCGGCCGCCGCCAGGTGGAGCTTGAGGGTTTCGGCCTCGTTCAAAAACAAGCGGATCTGGCAACCATCGTTGCCCAGGCAGTGGCGCGCCACCCACTGCTGAAGAAATACTTCCGGGTCCTTACGTCGAGGGACCTCATCGCGCCGTCCTATCGTGAAACCGGCAGTGCCATGCCTCTTCGTGATGGATTGGCTGCCCTCGCGGACGCCTGGCTGCACGACGAGTTCGTCGTCGACCCCAGCCGCCTCACGCTGGACATCAGCCGGACAGGGATCGACGGCGACACTTTCCGGCACCGGTACCTTGCCGACAAGCACGGCATCCAAGTCAACAAGACTTCACGCAACACCGTGCTCTTCATGACCAACATCGGCACGTCCCGCAGCGCCGTCGCCTACCTGATCGAAGTCCTGGTCAAACTGGCCGAGTCTTTCGAGGAGGAACGGCCGGCGAGGAAAACGGCAGACGCCGGTCTCCCCGCGGGCCTTACGGGAGCCACTCCGCCCTTGCCGGACTTCAGCAGGTTCGCGGACCGCTACCGGGGCGATCCGCTCAGTCCCGATGGGGACATCCGGGCCGCGTATTTCGAGAGCTACAAGGATGGATCAACCACCTACCAGTCGGCCGACGAGCTCAAGGCCAGGATCGCGGAAGGGGAGGAGGTTGTCTCGGCCGGGTTTGTCACGCCCTACCCTCCGGGCTTCCCCATCCTTGTCCCGGGCCAAGTCATCACCAGCCAGACGCTTGAGTTCATGGCTGCCTTGGATACGCGTGAAATCCACGGTTTCGACTCAGCGCGCGGGTTCCGGATCTTCGCGGACAAGGAGGTTGAGGAGGTGCAGCGCTGAGTCGGCAGATTCCACATTGTGAAATTTGAATTTCCCCTTGTGGAATGAAGTGATCGGGATTACATTTGAAAACAACCCCCCAAATCAGGGGCTGTTCCCAAACTGATTGGTTCAGATCAATGAAGATCCCAGACTCTGCGGCGCTGAAGGCGAGTTCGGCTCCGCGGAAGAAGAAGCCACTGTACAAGTCGCTCTTCTTCCAAATTCTGATCGCCGTCGTCGCAGGTGTACTCATCGGCCATTTCTGGCCGAACATCGGGTCCGCCCTTCGGCCACTGGGCGATGGTTTCATTCAACTCATCAAGATGATCATCGCTCCGCTGATCTTCCTCGTGATCGTCACGGGTATCTCGGCAGTGGGCGACGTCAAGGCGGTCGGAAGGGTCGGGGTCAAGGCACTCCTGTACTTCACCGGCGCCACGCTTTTTGCCCTGGTCTTCGGCCTGATCGTGGGAAACCTCGTCCAGCCCGGAGCCGGACTCCACATCGATCCCAGCACTCTCTCCCAGGATGCGCTCAACGCAAAGACCGGGACTGCGCCGCCCAAGGATGCGGCTTCCTTCCTCCTGGACATCATTCCTACGTCTGTGATCGGCGCTTTCGCCAGCAACAGCCTGCTCCAGGTCCTCTTCTTCTCGGTGTTCTTCGGCGCGGCAATCGTCGTCATCGGCCGCGAGCGTTGCCTCCCGGTCATCAGCCTCATGGAAACCGTGCTGGAACTGATCTTCAAGATCATGTCCTGGATCATGAAAGTGGCGCCCATCGGTGCCTTCGGCGCCATGGCATTCATCATCGGCCAGTACGGACTCGACACCCTCGGGACCTATGCGCTCCTCATCGCCTCCTGTTATGGGGCAGCCATCGTCTTCATCGGCCTGCTGTTCCTGGTGGCCTGGAGCTTCGCCCGGGTGCCCCTGTGGCAGTTCCTGAAGTACACGCGTGAGGAATTCCTCCTCGCGCTGGGCACGGCATCCACCGAGGCGGTCATGCCGCGCATCATGACCAAGCTGACCAACGCCGGTTGCTCCCGGGCCACCACCGGCCTGGTTGTTCCCACGGGCTACTCCTTCAACCTCGACGGCGCCGCGATCTACCTTTCGATCTCGCTGTTGTTCCTGGCCCAGGCCTTCGGCCACCACCTCGACCTCGGCCAGCAATTGGCAGCGCTGGGTGTCCTGCTCCTGACGTCCAAAGGCATGGCGGGCGTCCCGGGCTCGTCGTTCCTGGCTCTCTCGGCCACGGCCGCCGCACTGGGTATCTTCCCGGTTGCCGGCGTCGCGCTGCTCCTGGGTGCCGACCGCCTCATGGACTCCATGCGCGTCGTCGTCAACCTCCTCGGAAACTGCGTGGCCACGTTCGTGGTCGCGAAATGGGAAGGCCAATTCGACCGTTCGGTCATGGTCCGCGCCTTCAACGGTGAAATCACCAACGAGGATTCCGCCATCATGCTCGGAGCCGAAGACGTCTTCGAGGAACAGGAAATCGAGCGCCTCAGCGAAGGACACGAGCCTTCGCCGAAATTCCGGGGCGGCCCGAATCCCGACGCGATTCCGCAGTTCGAAATGATCAAACCGGGCCAACACCGGAGCCCTTCGGTCAGTCCGGACTAGGTACCACGCACGATTCCAGTTGATCGCCCCACGGCACCGCCGCGGGGCGATCAACCATTTATACGCTCAGAGCAGCGGCAGAAGCTCCGACAAATCCGCGCGCAGACCCGACGCGGCTACCCGGCCGGCGTCGACGGCTGCGGACCAAGCCAAGCGGCCGGTGACCATCGCGAGCCAGGTGGCGGCGTCGCACTCAATGACATTCGGCGGGGTGCCGCGCGTGTGCCGGGGGCCCTCCACGCACTGGGTGACGCCGAACGGCGGCACCCTGACTTCCACCGAGTTGCCGGGGGCGCGGGCGGTGAGTTCCTCCAGTGAGTAACGCACCGCGGTGGCCAGCACAGTGCGCGACGGCGGCGTCCCCGGTCCTGTTTCCTGCCCGACGGCGGCCTGCCATGCGGCCAGTGCCGCGCGGCCTTCCTCAAGGTCGATCCGGCGTCGTGCAATTGCCATAGTTCGCAAGTTCCAATCAGTCCAGCAGCGCGGAAACGGCGTTGCCCAGGCGGATCCTGCCGACCGAGTGGCCACCGCCAAGGACGGGCTCCACAACCTTTTCGAGCACGCTCGAGACACCGGGAATATCCACGGCGCCCGCAACTGCGAGAAGCGTGAGTCCAACCAAGGTTGCCGCGCGGGGATTCCCGTCCAGGATCTTGACCGCAACTGCGGCGCCAGCGGGTGTTGCCAAGACCAGGACACCTTCCGCGCCGCCCTTGGCAAGTACGTCGAGTTCGTCCATGACGATCGTGTTCGCCTCGCCGCGGCCTTGCACTGCCCAGGGGTAGTCCAGCATGGACGTGGCAATGGTTGCCGCGCGGGCGTTGGAGCTCTGGTCCCGCGGGGCCCGGGCCAAGCGGGAATAGGCCCGTGCCAGCCCGGTCAATGAAAGCGCGGCAACGGGTGCACCGCAGCCGTCAATGCCCAAGTGGGCGATCTTCTCGTCGCTGTATTCCTCGATCACGGACCGCACGCGCTGTTGGAGCGGATGGTTGGGTTCCAGGTAACTGTGGGTGTCCCAACCGTTCTCGGTACAGGCCCAAAGGAACGCAGCGTGCTTGCCTGAACAATTGAAGGCCAGCTTGGATTTGCCGTGCTCCGAACGGATCAGCCAATTGCGGGCGACCTCGTCCTGCGGCCACGCCGAGGGGCATTGCAGTTGTTCTTCCCGGACGCCGGCGGCTTTCAGCATGCCTTCCACCACGTCCATGTGATCCAGCGAGCCCACATGGCTGGCGCAGGCCAAGGCCACCTGGGCGCCGCGGAGCGGCACCCCCGACTGCATCGACGCGAGGGCCTGGAAAGGCTTGAGCGCGGAGCGGGCGTAAATGGGCGTGCTGATGTCGCCGAGCTGGGTCACCACCGAACCGTCACCGGAAAGAACCACCGCGGAACCGATATGGCGCGATTCGATGAAGCCGCTGCGTTCGATCACTGCCAGTTCGACGGCGGACTCAACGCTGAAAGTTTCATGCGAACTCAAGGGCATGATGCAAGTCTAGGGCGAAGGAACCGTCTTCCCGGGCTACTCCACGGTCACCATAACGGACTGCCATCCCGAGGCGCCGTCAGGGACAGGATCCGCCCGTTTTTCAGTCTGCAGTTCGCCGGTTCCGTCCGTGGCACGGACCTTGATGTAGTGGGGTCCCGGAGTAGCGTCCCAATTGAAGGACCACTGCCGCCACGTGACAACAGATGCCTCCGCGGCAAGGGTGGCTTCGGACCATGGGCCGTTGTCTATCTGGACCTCCACCTTCTTGATGCCACGGGTCTGGGCCCAGGCCGTACCACCCAAGGCGACCCTGCCGGCAGGCACTTTGGCGAAGGATTTGGGTACTTCAAGCCGGGCCATGGTCTTGATGGGACCCCGCTCGGACCAGCCGCGGGTGGTCCAATAGGCTTTGCTGTCCGCGAATCGGGTGACTTCCAGGTCCACCACCCATTTGGTCGCGGAGACGAAGCCGTAGAGACCGGGAACCACCATGCGCACGGGGTAGCCGTGTTCCAGCGGGAGGGGTTCGCCGTTCATGCCGATAGCCAGGATGGCATCGCGGCCGTCCTGGAGCACTTCCAGGGGAGTGGAAGCGCTGAAGCCGTCGATCGAGGTGGAAAGGACCATGTCTGCTCCGGGTTTGGGTCGGGCTTGTTTGAGTGCGTCGCGGATGGGCATGCCCAGCCATTTGGCGTTGCCGGCCAGGTTTCCGCCTACGGGGTTGGATACACAGGTGAGCGACACATGGGTTTCGATCAGTTGCGCGTCGAGCAGGTCCTGAAAGTTGAGCCGGACTTCTTGTTCCACCAGCCCGTGGATCCGCAGCTCCCAATCCCGGGCATTGATCTCCGGCACGCTCAAGGCAGTGTCGATCCTGTAGAAGTCCTTGGCCGGGGTGAGCCAAGGGGTGACTCCGGGCGTCGGGGACTGGACGCCCGCGGGGACAGGAGCAGCCGCCCGGGCCGGAGCGGGGAGTTTCAAAGAATCCCGCGCCTTGGCCACATTGCTACGTGCGGCGCTCAGGAACCGACCGCCGCCGGCTGCGATGGCCGCTGCGGCAACGGTGACACCGGTAGCGGCGAAGAACGTCCGGCGCGTCGTGGCGGGACGTTCGATGCCTTTGGCCGCGGTGTCGGTCGGGGCGTCCGGGAAGGACTTCAGCCGCCAGAGCCGGGCCACCAAGAAGCGGAGGGCAACGAGCCCGGCCACAGTGCCCATCAGGCTCGGTATGGCATCCACGGGCTTCACGCCGGCCCGGGTCACCACGGCAGCCACAATGACCGCACCCATGCCGAGCACACCCAACACGCCCAACGCCCAATGGCGGAAGGCCACGATCCCCAGCACGCAAGCCAGCACGAAGATGGTCAGGCCCATGCCGACGAACAGCGCGGCCTTGTCATTGGTGCCGAACGTGGTCACGGCAAAGTCCTTCATCCACGGCGGCGTGAAGTCGATGAACGTAGAGCCCAGCGCAATGACAGGGGTAGCCCGGGCCGTAAAGAAGGCGCCGATCAGTTCCGCAACGGAAAGTACGACGGCGGCAGCGGCCACCCCTGCCGCCGCAGCCAATGCGGTGGGTCCCCTGAGCCAGTTCCTGAGCTTCTTCATGCAGGTTGTTCGTAGCCGGAGGCCCCCGAGATGGGTTGGACATGCTCCCTCTTGGTGCCCGCGGTAGGGGTGGGCATGTCCAGTGGTGGAGATAGCTTAGGAGACCTGCCCCCGCACAAAGTACCCTTGAAGACTGTGAAGGTACTCGTCATTGGCCCCGGCGGCCGCGAACACGCAATTGTCCGCTCCTTGCTCAAGGATCCCAACGTTTCCGAGGTCCATGCGGCTCCGGGAAACGCCGGCATCGCCAAGCTGGTCCCCACGTACGCGATCGACGGGAACAACCCCGGCGCCGTCGCAGCGCTTGCGACAAAGCTGGCAGTTGACCTGGTTGTGGTCGGCCCTGAAGCACCACTCGCGGCGGGCGTGTCCGACGCCGTCCGCGAAACCGGCATTCCGGTCTTTGGCCCCAGCAAGGCGGCGGCACAGCTCGAAGCCTCCAAAGCGTTCGCCAAGGAAGTCATGGCCGAGGCCGGCGTCCCCACCGCGATGGCCCGCGTGGCAACAAACGCTGCAGAAGCTGCAGACGCACTGGACACGTTCGGCGCTCCGCATGTCGTCAAGGATGACGGACTGGCCGCCGGCAAGGGCGTCGTGGTCACCAATGACCGCGAGGAAGCACTCGCCCACGCCCAGGCCTGTTTCGACGCCGGTGGAACCGTGGTGATCGAGGAGTTCCTGGACGGACCCGAGGTCTCCCTGTTCGTGCTGTGCGACGGCCGCACCACGGTGCCGCTGTCCCCGGCGCAGGACTTCAAACGGATCTTCGACAATGACGAAGGCCCCAACACCGGCGGCATGGGCGCCTACACCCCGCTCGACTGGGCACCTGAAGGCCTGGTCCAGGAAGTCATCGACCGCGTGGCGCAGCCGACCGTGGACGAAATGGCAAGCCGCGGCACACCGTTCGTCGGCGTCCTCTACTGCGGCCTGGCCCTGACCTCCCGCGGCACGCGCGTCATCGAATTCAACGTCCGTTTCGGCGACCCCGAAACGCAGGCCGTCCTGGCCCGGCTCAAGACCCCGCTCGGTGCCCTCATGCTGGCAGCCGCCAAGGGCGAACTGGACCAGGCCGAAGAGCTGCGATGGTCGAAGGAGTCGGCCGTCGCCGTCGTCGTCGCCGCCGAAAACTATCCGGACACCCCCCGCACCGGGGACCGTATCCGCGGCCTGAACAAGGTGGACGCGCTGGAAGGCGTCCACGTCATCCACGCCGGCACCAAACTGGACGAAGAAGGCCGGATCGTCTCCGCCGGCGGCCGAGTGCTGGCCGTTGTGGCGTTGGGGACGGACCTCGTGGAGGCCCGCGAGCGGGCTTACGACGGCGTGGAGCTGGTCCAGCTCGACGGCGGACAGTTCCGTACCGATATCGCCGGCAAGGCCGCCCGCGGCGAGATCCACGTGGTCTCCCCGGCCACCGGTTCCATCCCGAATGTGAAGGCCTGAACCATGCCCGAAAGCAACGCAAACGGCCTGCAGACCGAAACCCTCGACCTGCCGGGGTGGAAGCACTTCTACTCGGGCAAAGTCCGTGACCTCTACGTTCCCGCGGACGATTTCAGCGGGGCCGAATCCAGCCAGGACCGCGTCCTGGTAGTGGCCAGCGACCGCATCAGCGCCTACGACCACGTCTTGAGCAGCGAGATCCCGGACAAGGGCCGGGTCCTCACGCAGCTGAGCTTGTGGTGGTTCGAACAGCTTGGCGTGGAGCACCACGTCCTCGCGTCTACGGCCGCCGACGGTGTGCCCGCAGAAGTTGAGGGCCGCGCGATGATCTGCAAACGGCTGGAGATGTTTCCCGTGGAATGCATCGCCCGCGGGTATCTCACAGGCTCCGGCCTGGCCGAGTACCGCCAATCGGGCACCGTCTGCGACATCCCCTTGCCCGAGGGCCTGGTTGACGGCTCGCGCCTTGATCATGCCATCTTTACGCCTTCTGCCAAGGCTGAGGTCGGCGAGCACGACGAGAACATCACTTACGACGACGTCGTCGCGATGGTGGGCGACGATATCGCCGCACGCCTGAGCGAACTCACGTTGAAGATCTACACCCGCGCGGAAGAGATCGCCCGCGGCCGCGGCATCATCCTGGCCGACACGAAGGTTGAGTTCGGCATCGATGTGAACACGGGGGTCATCACCTTGGGCGACGAAGTCCTGACGCCGGACTCCTCGCGGTTCTGGGACGCTTCCACGTACGAGCCCGGGAAGGCGCAGCCGTCGTTCGACAAGCAGTTTGTGCGTGACTGGCTGACCTCTGCGGAATCGGGCTGGGACCGCTCGAGTGACACCCCGCCGCCCGCGCTGCCGGCCGACGTCGTCGAGAAGACGCGCGCCCGCTATGTGGAAGCCTACGAGAAGCTGACCGGCCGGACTTTCATCTGATCCCCACCGCCACCCTCGCCTCGCAAGTCCCCACCGGCTCCCAGCCTTCGCAAGCTCAGGCCGGGGCCCTCGCCGGTGTGGCCCCACGGCCAGGG
>NZ_JBHVTT010000035.1:0-16584 GCF_042884555.1 Arthrobacter sp. NPDC058127
CACACTATTGAGTTCTCAAACAACAGACACACCCGGCACCACCCACACCCACCAAAGGGTCCAGGATCGCTCCGGAGCAACTTTCCAAACTTACCAGACACGCTCTCCCCGCGCAACTCCCGAAACCGGGAACCGCGCCGGACAAAACACCATCCGCGACCCCCGGAAACCGCACCGGAACGCAAGAAAGCGAACCAGGAATTTGGTTTCCATTTGAAAGGGAGTCCGTCGCAATTTTTCCGCATCAGCGGCGGCGACTCGATCTACTCTACACACCCCAAAGACCCCACGCAAATCACGCCTGCACCACCATCCTGGACCCCAAGACCCTCTACAACACGGCGATTTCGGGCCCAACTCCAGCGGAATAAAGGCCATTCGGGCCGCAATGCGCAAACATGCCGTGCGTCACAAAACAAGCGGCGCGGCGCCGCCACCAAGCCGCCCCGCCACCAGCCGCGCCGCCACCCAGCGGCGCCGCCCCGCGCGTCTAGTGCCCGGCTGCTCCCTCGGTCTTGCGCATCATGGTGGACAGCACTACGGCAACCACCGCAATCAAGGTGGCGGTCAGGAATGCGGCCTGCATCCCGGCAACAAAGCCGGAGGCAGCCGAGACCACGGCGAAGATCGAAACCAGGAGCGCAGTCCCTGCGGCTCCCGCCACCTGCTGGAGTGTGCTCATGATGGCCGAGCCGTGCGAATAGAGGTGGGGCGGAAGCGGGTTGAGGCCAGTGGTGAACGCCGGCGTGAACAGCAATGCCAACCCCAGGCTAAGCACTGCGTAAAGAACCACGACCCACCACAGGGGGCTGCTCGCGTTGAGCATCGAAAACTGCCACAGCGTGAGCACCAGCAGGATGGAACCCGTGACTGTCAGTGGAAGCGGACCTATCTTGTCGAACAACCTGCCGACCACCGGACCGAGCAGGCCCATTGCCAATCCGCCCGGAAGGAGTGCAAGTCCAGTCTCCATCGGCTGCAGGTGGAGGACGTTCTGCATGTAGAGCGGTAGCAGGATGACTCCGCCGAACAGGGCCATCATGGCAACCACCATGAGCAGGACCGACACCGTGAACATACGGAAGTTGAACGCCCTGAGGTCCAGCAACGGCGCGTCGGACTTCTGCAATTTGAGCTGGCGGAAAACGAACGCCACCATGCACAGGACACCGATCACCAGCGCAGCGATCGGAACCGCCGTTGCTCCGGCATGGCCGCCGATCTGGCTCAGTCCATAGACCAGCCCGCCGAAGGCAGGAACAGTCAAGACCACGGAAACGAAGTCCAACTTGACGTTGCCGCGTTCACCGACGTTGGTCAGGAACTTGGCGCCGATGCCCATAGCCAACAAGGCCACCGGCAGCACGAAGACGAACATGAATCGCCACGAGAAGTGGTCCAGGATGATCCCGGAAACCGTGGGGCCCAAGGCCGGCGCAACCGAGATCGCAATGGTCACGTTGCCCATCACGGCACCGCGGCGGGACAGGGGTACCAAGGTCAGGATGGTTGTCATCAGCAGCGGGAGCATGATTGCCGTGCCGCCCGCTTGGACGATGCGCGCCAACAAGAGCACTCCAAAACCCGGGGCTAGTGCCGCGAGCAGGGTGCCGCTGCTGAACAGTCCGATTGCCAGGAGGAACGCGGCTCGAGTGGTGAGCCTCTGGAGGATGAAGCCCGTAGTGGGGATGACCACGGCCATGGTCAGCATGAATCCAGTGGAGAGCCACTGGACTGTGGGTGCGTCGACATTGAGGTCCGTCATGAGCCGCTGCAAGGCGACGTTCATGATGGTCTCGTTGAGGATCACCACGAAAGTGGCCACGAGGAGCGTGACGATGACGGTGACAGACTCGCGCGACATCCTGTCGCTGGCTTGCTGTGTCCCCGTTTCCGGCACGGGATTGCCGTGCGCGTCTGATGTGACGTCGGTAGACATGAGGATCCCTCAGCTTTGGGTGCGATGGTTTCCGGTGCTCCGCACCGGTCGAGATTGCAACAGTCTAAGCCTCAAGCGCATTCCCGTCAGCAACTTAATCCAAACGTTTGCGGACTCGCATCCGAAAGTTAAGAGTCCTCAGGAACTCAGCGGCACGTTGTCGATCAACCGCACCGGTCCGACCTTCGCCGCAATGATCGCAAGCCCTTCACCCCGGAAAGGAGTTTCCTTGCAGTTTTCGGCGAGCGGTTCCAGCGTGCGGGGGTCGACAACATCGAAATAGTCCAGCGTCACGAGAGGCTGCGATTCAACGAGCGCGACGGCGGAGTCCAGCTCGAGCGGTTCGTTCGCCAGGGCGCGGGACTCGAGGAGGCGGAGGGCCCGGGACAGAACCAGCGCCGCTTCCCGCTCTTCTTCGGAGAGGAAACGGTTCCGGCTGGAAAGCGCCAGCCCTTCCGCGTTACGCACAGTAGGCACCGCCACGATGTCCACCGGAAAGCTGAGATCGGCCACCATCCGCTTCACGAGGGCCAACTGCTGGGCATCCTTCTGGCCGAAGTACGCGCGGTACGCGGCAGCACCGCCGTCGACCGCTGGACCGCCAGGCAGTCCGTAGTGCAGAAGTTTGGCGACCACTGTGAGGGCGCCGTCAAAGTGGCCGGGACGCGAGGCGCCCTCCCATTTCTCACCCAGCGGTCCCGATGTCACGCGGACCAGAGGCTCCCCACCGGGGTAAACCTCGTCAACAGAAGGGGCGAAGACGAGATCCACTCCCTCGGCGTCAAGGAGGGCCATATCGGCATCAAGCGTGCGCGGGTAGCGTTCGAGGTCCGCGGCCTCGCCGAACTGCAGGGGGTTCACGAAGATGGAGGCCACCACCACGTCGTTCTGCTCGACGGCGGTGCGGGCCAGCGCTGCGTGACCGGTGTGCAGCGCTCCCATCGTGGGGACGAGGCCTTGAGAGCTGCCACGCTTTTCCGCGAGCAACCGCGCACTTTCGGCCCGCAGTTCCGCCGCGGTGGTCACAAGTTTGATTGCCATGGTCAGTTTCCTTCCTGCGTCCCGGCGGCATCGTTGCCTGGACGGTCTTCGCCATTGTCCGGCGTACTCGAGCTATCCAAGGCGTTGTTGATGTCGCCAAGCTGGCCCTCCTTGAGCAGTCCGCGATTGACCGCCCGCCGGGCCGTGGCGAGGGCCATCGCCCGGTACGCGGCAAGGACATCGCCGCCCGCACCGCCGTCGTACTCCTTGAGCGCCTCCGCATGGGCGGCCACGGTTCCCGAATCCCCTCGGGCCACAGGCCCGGTCAGAGCCGATTCGCCCGAGGCCAGCGCATTCTCCAAGGTGGCGCGGAGCAAGGGGCCGAGCATGCGTTCCGGGGTGTCGACGCCGATGTCCCGGAGCAGTTGGGAGGACTGGGCCACGAGGGTGACCATGTGGTTCGAGCTGTGCGCGAGGGCTGCGTGGTAGAGCGTGCGATCGGCTTCGGCAATGGCCACCGGTTCAGCGCCCATCTCCACCACGAGGGCTTGGGCGATGGGCAGCATCGCGGCGTCCGCGGTGACCCCGAACGTGCAGTCCATGAGCCGGGTGAGGTCCAGGCTCATGCCCGTGAACGTCATGGCCGGGTGGAGCGCGAGCGGAATGGCACCTGCCGCGCGGACCGGCTTCAGTATCCCGACGCCGAACCGGCCGGAAGTGTGCGCCACGAGCTGTCCGGGCTGCCAAGCCCCGAGCTTGGCCAGTCCAGCTACGAGCTCACCGAGGGCGTCGTCTGGAACGGCGAGGAGCACCAACTCTGACCGCTCCACGATTTCCTGGATTTCGAGGATCGGAACCCCCGGCAACAGCGTCTCCGCCCGCTCCCGGCTCGCCTCCGACACTGCGGAAACCCCGACGACGGCGTGCTCGGCCCCGCGCAGCGCCGCACCTAGTACGGCACCCACCTTTCCAGCGCCGATGATTCCTACGCCGAGTCGTCCTGGCCTAGCCATGGTCGGGTTCCTCCTGGGTTGATGCACGCCGGATGGCATGCGCGGCGGGCGGGGCTGGCACCGGCATCGCCGCGGGCGGAAGTTGCGCCAGCCATTGCTCGCTACTTTGCAGTTTGCGGGCTTTCCGCGCCCGGGCCGCCTGCTGGTCGAACAAACTTACTGCTTCCTCTGTGGCCGCCTGGATGAGCCGGGGCGCCACGGGCCCTGGAGTCGTATGCAACACGAGGTCGGCCACGCCGAAGAGCCGGGCCAACGGACCCTGGTGGAGGGCGATGGACTGGGTTCGCTGATGCGGGACCATCACCAACTTCCGCCACAATCGGCCGGAACGCAGCAGCAGGGCCGTATCCGTTGAAAGGAAGCCGTTGCGTCGCCAGCCCAACGGGGAAAGTATCCAGGCACGCTTGGGGGTGGTGACGAAGCCGGCGCCGGAATCCAGGCCGGTCAGCCCGGCTGTGAACACGCGCTCGGGGTCGGCGGTACCGGGGTCGGGCAAGACGAGTGAGAGCATCATCATCACCTCGGGCTTCCGGCCGACCGGGAGCAGCATGGTCCGGTGCTCCCCTTCGCTGCGGTGGTGTTCACCGTAGCCGGCAACGTTCACGTGGATCCTGTACCAGCCGAGAATGCGCCACAACGGCGGCTGGGTGACCTTGAGGGCCTGGATGCGGCCGGGAGGCACGGTCTGTGCCCGGGTATCCAGGAGTCCGTAGCGCAGGCGGATGCCGTCCGGGGAAATCGCCGCCGTAAAGTTGTAGCCCGTGTTGAACGAGCGCCAGTAGGCGGTACCCAAGCCGAGGATTGCCGGAATCAAGTAGAGGATGAATGCCCGGGACTCGGTCAGCACCGACACCAGGACCGACGCGATGGCGCTGAGCACAATGAAGAGGCTCTGCTCGCTCAAGATCAGCGAACCGACAAGCCTCCCAGGCGGCACATAGAGCACCACCTGTTCGGGGGCCTCTGGCACCTCGACCGTTTCGCTCCCGTCAGCAATACCTGCAGCCCGGCCCAGGATGGTGGCACGGAGCTGTTTGGCCTGCGCGAGCCTGAGGTAGGAGAGCCGCACGGCCGAGTGGCCGGCGTCGGCCACCTCGAACTTCAGCTCCGCGAGCCCGAAAATACGGGCAAGCAGGGGCTGCACGATGTCGATGGCCTGGACCCGGTCAAGCCGCGCCTGGCGCTGCTGTTTGAACAGGAAGCCGGTGTTGACCCGGACATAGCCTTCGGCAAGCTGATACCGGGTGAAGTACCAGCTGAGGATGAAGGACCCCAAAGCCAGCAACAGCACGACGCCGCCCCCGGCCAGGAGCCAGAGCGTGCGTTCGTTGAAGTTGTCGCCAATGGTCCCGCGGCCTTGCAGCGTTCGTTCAAAGGTATCGCGGCCGAAGAAATAGATGATCGCCGCAAGCGCCACCCATCCCCGCACGAATGGCGACGCCGGGTGCACGCGGTGCCAGTCGCCGTCGACGACCGTCTGTTCCTGGGTCACAGCCCGGCCAGCCTCGCTTCGCCGCGGGCCGAAAGCTGCTCGCGCAACCGTGCTCCTTCAGCGGCGGGAAGTCCCGGAAGGTGGGCGTTGGTTCCGGCGGAAGCGGTGTGGAGCTTGAGGGTGCACAGCCCGAGGACCCGCTCGACGGGCCCAACCGCCACGTCGACGTACTGCATCCGGCCGTAGGGAACCACCATGGTCCGCTGGAAGAAGATACCGCGGCGGATCAGCAGGTCGTCGTCGCGCTCCGCATAACCGATTGCCCTCACTTGCCTCGGGATCAACACAAGGCGCCACAGTGCAATCAGCAGAAGGGCCGCGGGAACGGCGACGGCGAGCCACAGCGGCGGCCATTTCCACCACCCCAGTTCCACGAAGAGCAAGGGCAGGCTGAACAGGCCGACCATGATCACGTTGCCGATGGCCCACTCGACGAGCCGCACCGTCACGTATTTCGGCGAAACGCGCAGCCACTGGATGCCAGGAGGATCAATCGCCGCGGTATGCATATTCGCCTTCGCCCTTGGTTTCGCCACGGCGTGAATCCCGGACTCCGGGGCCGCCTTCCAGGTCTTCCGGTGGGATGCGGCAGAACCGCTCCACCACGAGCCCGACGACGGTCATGATGAGCCCGCCGCCGCCCATGATGAGCGCGAGCCAAAGGATGCCTTGGTCACTGCGGAGGCTCCAGAGCCGGAGTTGCTCAATCACGATCCCCACATGCCAGCCCAGCAGCACCGTGCCCGCATAGGCGCAGGCCTGGGCCAGGATCAGGGTTCGCGCGGCCAGGATGGGGTTGAGCATGGTCTTCTTCTTGCCGTTGCGCCAGCGCAGGACGCGGATGCCCATGATCAACGTCAGCACGGCGATGACGCCCATGGTCACCAAAGCGGAAGGAGGAAGCACCGGCGTCGCCATGCTGTAGCGGGTGGTGAGCACAGTGGTAAGCCAGCCAACCGCGGCAAGAACGACCGCGATGATCGCCAACAAGAGCGGACGCAGGGCCTTCATGGACTATTCCACCGCTCCCGCGGCAGCGACGCTGCCGGATCCGTCGAAACCGTCGAAAGGCCGAAGCCCCGGAAAGTCCTCGGCCTTGGCGGCCAGTTCGGCGACGCTCTCGCCGTTGAGCCGCGCCGCAGGATCCAGGAGGGCCCACGGATAGAGCACGAAGGCCCGCTCCGCAGCCCGCGGATGCGGCAGGGTCAGGGTTTCGTCGTCGCTTGTGAGTTCGCCGTAGACAATGATGTCCACGTCCAAGGTGCGGGGCCCCCAGCGGACCTCGCGGACCCGGTGGTGCTTTTGTTCGACGTCGTGGCAGTGCTGCAAGAGGTCCAGCGGCGCAAGGGTGGTCTCAACGGCGATCACCATGTTGAGGAAATCCGGTTGCCCCACGGGCCCGCCCACGGCTTTGGTCTGCACCACGGGAGAAACACCGAGCAGGCGGATTTCCGGGCGGTCAACGAGGTCGGCAACGGCGGTGGACAAGGTGTCATTCCGCTCGCCCAGGTTGCTGCCGAGGGCCAGGATGGCCTTCGTGAATGGGGAGGTCATGCACGCTCCCTGTGGACACTGACAGTGACGTCGCCGAAGGGCACTTCGATGGGAGCTTTGGGTTTGTGGACCGTGACATCGATGGCGGCGATGTTGAAGCCAGCCAGGATCCCCTCGGCGATCCGCACCGCGAGGGCCTCGATCAGGTTGAGCGGCTCGCCCGCAATGAGGGACGTAATGTACTCGGCCACTTCACCGTAGTGCGCCGTGAACTGCAGGTCATCGGTTTCCGCGGCCTTGCTGAAATCGGTGTACAGCACCGCGTCGACGACGAACGGCTGTCCGTCACGGCGCTCGAAGTCGAAGACGCCGTGATGCCCGACGGCGGTAACGCCGGTTAGTGTGATCTTGTCCAAACCGGTTCCTCCCCCTTTGTTCACGAAGCTTAGTGTCTGATGCGTGCGGCAACCTTGACGGCGTCAAGGCTGGGGCCGACGTCGTGGACGCGCACGGCCCAGGCGCCGTTCGCGGCACTGATTGCCGTGATTGCAGCGGTGGCATGGTCGCGTTCCTCCGGTGCCGCCGCCTTGCCGGCCACGGTCAGGAGCGTTCCGAGGAACCGCTTGCGGGAAGCTCCGATCAGGACCTTGTGGCCAAGTTCATCCAGCTTGCCGATGTACTTGAGAAGTTGCCAGTTCTGGTCCTCGTCCTTGGAGAAGCCCAGGCCCGGATCCACAATGATTTGTTCCGGGGTGACGCCTGCCGCGTAGAGCTTGTCGCGGACGCCCTTGAGCTCCTCGATGACTTCCTCCACGACGTCGCCGTAGTCGGCAAGGCTGTTCATGGTCTCGGCGTCGCCCCGGCGATGCGTCAGGACATAGGGCACCTTGGTACGTGCGACGAGTTCGGCCATCTCGGGTTCGATGCTCAACCCGGAGACGTCGTTGATGATCGCGGCGCCGGCCTCCACGGCCGCAGCTGCCGTCGATGCGTGTGTCGTGTCGATGCTGACGAGCGCCCCGGCCTTCACGAGTGCCTGAACCACCGGCAAGACCCGGCGCTGCTCTTCTTCCGGGGAGACGGGCTCGGCGCCTGGGCGGGTCGATTCGCCGCCGACGTCGATGATGTCCGCTCCGGCATACAACATGCGCAATGCATGGGCGATGGCGGTGTCCGCCGTGGGGTGCTTGCCGCCGTCGCTGAATGAATCCGGCGTGACGTTCAGAATTCCCATGACAAGCGTGCGGTCGGCCGGCAGGTCCGCGAAGCGGGCGGCCGGACGGGGTTTGCGGAGAATAGGCAGGGGGCTGGTAGCCGGGCCCGTTCCTGGTGCTGCTGCGAGGGAATCCATGGTCTTTGTTACCTTCCGAGTATGAGGCTCATGGCTTCGGCGCGGGTGGCCGGGTCATGAAGTTGCCCGCGTACCGCACTGGTGACGGTCTTGGCGCCGGGCTTGCGGATGCCACGCATGGACATGCACATGTGTTCGCATTCGACGACGACGATCGCGCCCCGGGGCTTGAGGTGGGTCACGAGCGCTTCGACGATCTGGGTGGTCAGGCGTTCCTGCACTTGGGGACGGCGGGCATAAATGTCCACGAGACGGGCAAGCTTGCTGAGCCCCGTCACTTTGCCGTCGTGGGAAGGGATGTATCCAACATGCGCGACGCCGTGGAACGGCACCAGATGGTGCTCGCACGTGGAATAGAACGGGATGTCCTTGACCAGCACGAGTTCCTCATGGTCGAGGTCGAACGTGGTGGACAGGACATCCTCGGGATCCTGGTGCAGGCCCGCGAAGACCTCGGCGTAAGCCTTGGCAACGCGCTTTGGCGTATCCACCAGTCCGCCACGGTCCGGGTCCTCGCCCACGGCAATGAGGATCTCGCGGACGGCGGCCTCGATGCGTGGCCGGTCTACCTTGTATGAGTGGTGTCCGTGGCCGTGGCCGTGGCCGCCTGATTTCCCCCCGGAGGCGCCGCCGAAGTCATCACTGGCGGCACCGCTGAAGTCGTCGTCGTCGATATGAGTCACAGCAGAAAGCTTAGCCTTGATGCGAAACGTCGGTGCCCGCGTCAGGTCCTTGACCGGTGAACGACTCCTGGCTGCTGACTCCCTGCGGGTGCGGGGACTGGGCGTCCAGGGGCTCTTCGAGACGCGCGGCCTTGGCTTGTTCCTGTGCTTCTCGTTCAGCCTTTTCTGCGCGGGATTCCACCGGCGGGATGGTCTGTACCGGACGGGACTCTTTGGAGAGCCAGACTTCGCGGAAATCACGCTTGCGGATGTCGCGGAAGATGTGGGCGATCTCGGCTTGGTTCAGCGTTTCGCGCTCAAGCAGTTCGAGGGCCAACTGGTCCAGTACGTCGCGGTTCTCGGTCAGGATCGCATATGCCTCATCGTGGGCCTGATCGATCAGGCGGCGCACTTCCTCGTCAACGATGTAAGCCACCGAGTCCGAGTAGTTGCGTTCCTGTGCCATATCCCTGCCCAGGAACGGCTCGCCTCCGCCAGCGCCGAGCTTCACGGCGCCGATGCGCTCGCTCATGCCGAACTGGGTGACCATCTTGCGGGCCGTTCCGGTGGCCTTTTCGATATCGTTCGAGGCGCCCGTCGAGGGGTCGTGGAAGACGATTTCCTCTGCAACGCGGCCACCCATGGCGTACGCCATCTGGTCCAGGAGTTCGTTGCGGGTGATCGAGTACTTGTCGTCCTCGGGGACCACCATGGTGTAGCCGAGGGCGCGGCCTCGGGGCAGGATGGTGATCTTCGTGACAGGGGCGGAATTGCGAAGTGCTGCCGCCACCAGGGCGTGGCCGCCCTCGTGGTAGGCGGTGATCTTCCGCTCCATTTCCTTCATGACGCGGCTGCGCTTCTGCGGGCCCGCCATGACGCGGTCGATTGCCTCGTCCAGGGCGCGGTCGTCAATCAGGTTGGCATTGGACCTTGCCGTCAGGAGGGCAGCCTCGTTGAGCACGTTGGCAAGGTCCGCACCCGTGTAGCCCGGGGTCTTCTTCGCGACGCCTTTGAGGTCGACGCCGTGGGCCATCGGTTTGCCCTTGGCGTGGACGCTCAGGATCTGTTCGCGACCAATCAGGTCCGGTGCTTCAACGGTGATCTGGCGGTCGAAGCGGCCGGGACGGAGCAGGGCAGGGTCGAGGACGTCCGGGCGGTTGGTTGCCGCGATCAGGATGACGTTGGTCTTGACGTCGAAGCCGTCCATTTCGACCAGGAGCTGGTTGAGTGTCTGCTCGCGCTCGTCGTTGCCGCCGCCGATACCGGCGCCACGGTGACGGCCGACGGCGTCGATCTCGTCAACGAAAATGATGGCGGGCGCATTGGCCTTCGCTTGCTCGAAGAGGTCGCGGACGCGGGAAGCACCGACGCCTACGAACATTTCGACGAAGTCCGAGCCCGAGATCGAGAAGAACGGGACGCCTGCCTCGCCTGCGACGGCGCGAGCCAGGAGGGTCTTGCCGGTGCCCGGAGGGCCGTACAGCAGCACGCCCTTCGGGATCTTTGCGCCAACGGCCTGGAACTTTGCCGGTTCCGCGAGGAATTCCTTGATTTCCTGGAGCTCTTCGACGGCTTCGTCCGCGCCGGCAACGTCATCGAAGGTGACCTGCGGCATGTCCTTATTGACCAACTTGGCCTTCGACTTGCCGAACTGCATCACCTTGGAACCGCCGCCTTGCATGCGCGAGAGCAAGAACCAGAAAAGCACGCCCAGCAGGAGCACGGGGACGAGGAGCGAGAAAAGTCCGGAGAACCAATTGTTCTCGACGGGCTGGTCCGTGAAGCCGCCGGACGGTTGGGCATTGGTGACGGCCTTGACGACGTCCCCGGCCCGCGCCGTGACGTAGAAGAACTGGACGTTCTTGCCCTTGTCCTGGCCGTCGATGACGAGGTTGTCTTTCAGCGTCAGGTCAACGCGGTTCTCGGCGTCGTAGATTTTGGCCTGGTCCACCTTGCCGCTCTGGGCGAGGATCGCGAGGCCCTTATCGGTGTCGATGCGGGTGGATCCGCCGGGGGCAAGGGTTGCAAATGCCACCAGGAGCAAGCCGACTACGACAACAATCCAGATGCCCGGGCCCTTGAAGAAACTCTTAGCTTTCATCTGTTCGGGGGCTCCGCCCCGTCCCTCCTGGTAGTGCTGCACGGCGCAGCTTCTGCGCGCGTGTGGTGCTGCGTCAGTTTCTAGCTTTACACCGTTCGGAGTGATTCACGCACAGTAAGGGGCAAAAGTTCCCTCTAGGCGTACATGAACAGGGAATTCCGGAAGCTCGCGGGAGAAATCCATGGTTCTTTCAGGATCGCTGCGTAACCGCACAACGAGAAGCGGCCTCCCGAACAGGAGGCCGCTTTCACTCCGCGAACCTGCCGCGGTGGTTCGCTGCGAAAAGAGTTACTCGTAAACGTGCGGAGCGAGGGTTCCCACGAAGTCCAAGTTGCGGTACTTTTCGGCGTAATCCAGCCCGTAACCGACGACGAATTCGTTGGGAATGTCGTAGCCGACGTACTTGACGTCGATCTCGACCTTGGCGGCCGTAGGCTTGCGGAAAGCCGTACAGATTTCCACGGAAGCCGTGCCCCGCGATTCGAGGTTCGTCTTGAGCCAGGAGAGGGTCAGGCCGGAATCGATAATGTCTTCGACAATCAGGACATCCTTGCCCATGAGGTCGGTATCAAGGTCCTTGAGGATGCGCACGACGCCGGAAGACTGGGTACCGGAGCCGTACGAAGACACCGCCATCCAGTCCATGCTGACGTGGCTGTGCAGCGCACGGGCGAGGTCTGCCATGACCATGACGGCACCCTTGAGCACGCCGACGATCAGCAGCTCACGGCCCTCGTAGTCCTTGTCAATCTGTGCAGCAAGTTCGGCGATCCGTTGCTGGATCTGCTCCTTGGTGTAGAGAACGTGTTTGAGGTCTGCCTGGACGTCGTTTGAATCCACCAATGGCTCCTGTGTTGATGCGTGGGTGCGGCTACTGTTGGGGCGATCTTTGATGCCGGAATACTAGCTTCCCACAGCCGCCGCCTTCGCGGGGAACGGCAGTTCCCCGTGCTGAGGCCTCCCTCTCCAATTCGCTCAGGGATACGCGGTAGACGCTGACGCTTCCGGGAAGCTGCACCGGACCCGCCGATCCCTGCCGGCGCAGTAACGCTTCGGCCGCTTGAAGCCGCCCGTAACCGGGCTGTTGGCCCCCGACGTCCGCCGCTGCCTTTGCGATCACCCGGAACCTCAGCGCGGGGGACAATTCCCTCAAGGCGTCTTCGGGAAGCCAGACTCCATCGTCGCTCCGGTTCACGAGGCCCGCATAGCGCTCTGCGGCAAGCTGCTCCAGGAAGTCAGCGTCCTGTTGGAGGATCGCGGCGGTGCGGGCGAGTGATTCGGCAACCCCGGGCCCCAGCTTGTCCTCAAGCAAGGGCATCACCTCAACCCGGGTCCGGGAGCGGGCGAAGGCAGGATCCGCGTTACTGGGATCGTGCCAGGTTTCGAGTTCCTCGACCTCGCAGATTTCGAGCGTTTCCGCCCGGCGAAGGCCCAGGAAGGGACGGAGGAGCTTGCCGCGTGCGGGGCGCATTCCAGCGAGGGAGCGGGTTCCCGAGCCCCGCGCCAGGCCGAGCAGAACCTGTTCGGCCTGGTCGTCCAGCGTGTGCCCGAGCAGGATTGCTCCACAACCGAGTTCGGTGGCGGCTGCTTCGAGGGCCGCATGCCGGGCGTCCCGGGCTGCCGCCTCGGGCCCAAAGCCGGTATCCGCCACGTCCACGGTCCTCAGCTGGACAGGCGAGAGGCCCAGCCCCTCCAGGATCGCCACGGTTCGTGCCGCGACCTCACTCGAGCCTTCCTGCAGCTGATGGTCAACCACGACGGCGGCAACGCTCACGTGGCGGCCGTGCACATGGCCTCGACGGGCAAAGTAGGCTGCCACTGAAGCAAGGGCCAGGGAGTCCGGCCCACCGCTGCAAGCGACGAGGATTCGCTCGGGATAGCCTGCGGAGGCCAGCGCGTCCTGCAACATGTTCCGTGCCTTGCCGACGACTGGCGCCAAACGCCCGGGGCGCCGTCGTCCGCTGCTTGCTGCGATACTCCTGCTTGGTGGGTTTCTACTGCTTGCGCCCGGACCCGATGTGGTACCCGCGGTCACAGCCCCATCCGCTCAAGCCACAGCTTGGAGTCGTGGATTTCGGCTTCCGTGGGCAGTTGTTCGGCCGATTCCCACACCCGGTTCAGGCCTTCCATGCCGGCCACCGCAACCACTTCGCGGACAAACTTGGCTCCGTCGCTGTACTGGCGCATCTTGGCATCCAGGCCGAGGATGTTGCGGATGAATTTCTCGATCACCCCGCGGTCTTTGCCCCGTGCGTTGAAGCGCTGCCTGATGGTCTTCACTGAAGGGACAAGGGTGGAATCGACGGCATCCATCACCACGTTGGCGTGGCCTTCCAGCAAGCTCATGACGGCTGTGAGATGCGAGAGCGAGGCTTTTTCCTCGGGGTTCTGCAGGAGGTCCAGAATGGCCCCGCGGCCGGGTGTGGCACCGGTGGAGCGGTCGCGCAGGGAACGCGCGGCGGCCGTGGCGCGATCCATGATGGAGTCCACATTGCCGATCAGGTTGGCGCTGAGGCGCTCGATTTCCTCAAGCATGTGGGTCCGGAGCCAGGGCGCGGCAGCGAACTGCACCCGGTGGGTCTGCTCGTGAAGGCAAACCCAGAGCCGGAAATCGTCCGGATCAACGTTGAGCTCGCGCTCCACGGAGATGATGTTCGGAGCCACCAGCAAAAGCCTGCCAGCAGGCGGCGCTTTCGAGTCCGGGGCGAGCGCCGCGAAAGGATCGTATTGACCCAGGACCTTGCTCGACAAGAAGGCAAGCACGGCCCCGAGCTGGGTACCCGTGATGGCGCCGCTCGCGGCAGCGGCAGCCGGCGTCATCGCCGGGCCGCGCCGGGAATCCAGCATTTGCTGAAGGGCCGGCTGGAGCATCACGGCAAAACTTTGGGTATTGGCCTTCGCCCATGACGCCCGGTCAACTACCAGGACATGGGAATCGCGGAGATCGCGTGCGGCTTCCAGACCGGTGATGTCATGCACATGCGGTACCGAGATGTCCGCGCTGAACCGCAGGCTGTCCACGGCTTTGCCGATCTGCGCCGGACTCAGTAGTGGACCGGGGGGAGCGAGCCGGGCAGCCGTGGAGGCGGCCAGCTCCCAGTTGATGAGGGACTGGGCTTGCTGCTGAGACTCCATACGAACCATCAGAACACAACAGGCTGAATCTGCGCCCTTAAGTTCGCTCAGCGGCGAACGTCGGGCAGCAGCGAACGTCGGGCAGCAGCGAACGTCAACCACCAGTGCAACCACATGACGCGAGTGCAGTGGCGGCCCTGTCCAGCGCCACCTTGTTTCCCGCTGCGCCCGGCGTCAGCCCGTTGCCGATAAAGGAAAAGACCAGAAGGCGGCCGTTCGCGTCCACTACGTAGCCGCTCAAAGCGATCACCGAATTCAAGGTACCGGTCTTGGCCCGCACCAGCCCCGCCCCTTGGGAGGTGGTGGGGTCTGCGTAGCGGTCACCGAGCGTCCCGGTCAGTCCAGCAACCGGGAACCCGGCGAGGGCGGCGCGGAGACGAGTGTCCGGTCCCGAGGTAATGGCCCGCACAACGTCCGCGAACTGCCGAGCCGACACCTGGTTGCCCAAGGCAAGGCCGGACACGTCCGCCAAGTGCATGGAGTCCGTGGCGATCCCCACTTCCGCCAACTGGGAGCTCACGGCCGCCGTCGCGCCGTCGTTGGATCCCGGCTTTCCCGCGGACAAAGCGGACATCCGGCCGAACACCTCGGCCAGGTAGTTGTCCGAGGTTTCGAGCATCAAGTCCACTTGCTCGCGGACGGTGGCAGACACCACGCTGGCGAGGACGTCCTGTTTTCCGGACGGAGCAGCGGCGCGTTCCACACCCGGGACCACCGTGAATCCGGCCGCGGCGCCCGCGGCTTGGAGCTTTCCCGCGAAAGCCCCGGCGGCGGTGAGCGCGGCGTCTTGCGGGCGCGGACCTGTGGTTGCGCCCGGGCTTGTCCTGGCCGAGTTCAGGGCGAGCGGAAAGATTGGCGCGGTTTCGCCGGCGGCGACGTCGTCGAGGCTCCACGCCGGATTCAAAGCGGGCCCGGTGAATAGGCCATCGTCCAATTGCACCGTGACCGGCCCCTTCACGCCCCGGTCCTGCAGTGCTCTTGCCGCATCCGCCGCGAGGGTCTCCAGGCCGGCATGGCCAAGCACCTCGCCTGGCTGGGACGGGCCGTCGCCGAGCAGGACGTCGCCTCCGGCGCTCAGGATGATGGTCGACGCCGAAGGTCCTGCCAGGACCCGCGTGCTGAAGCGGGTCTCCGGGCCGATCGCCCGCAGCGCCGCGACTGCGGTGAGCAGCTTCATGTTGGACGCCGGCACCCGGTTCTTGGCGCCGTCCCGATCGTAAAGCGGAAGCCCGGTCAGCGCATCCTCAACGACGCCGGTGAAGTCTCCCCCGCCGTCGGGGGTCAGGAGGGCGTTGAGCTGGTTCGTGACATCGGCCGGCAGCGGGACCGGGGCGGAAGCGTCCAAGGGCGCAACGATCTGGGTACGGCTCAGCTGCTTGGGGACTTGTTGCCAGGCGGGCATCTTGGGTGTGGGCGTAACGGCTGCCCCGAAGAGGCCGGCCGCGACCCCGAGGCCCATCGGGACGGCCAAGGCCGCGATGACCAAGGTCAGCAAGACCTGCGGCAGGAAGCGGAAAATGGCCTTCGAAGCAGGGTTCGGGGGCCGGGTCTTCCTGGGCCTGAGAACGGGAGTGTCCTGCTGTTCCGGAGCCTGCTTTTCAGCCTCCGCCTCGTTAACGCCCTTCATGCAGCTTTAGTCCTCAAAGTCTTGAATGTCCCCACCGTTTCAAGAAACTTGGGCCTCTCGCTATATCCTCAATAGTAGTCGGCGGCGTCGGCTGCTCTGTTGCCGCGCCCATGCCAATACCGTCAAGGAGCATTCCATGAAGCACGACGTCACGATCGAGATCCCCAAGGGGTCGCGCGTCAAGTACGAAGTTGACCACGAGACCGGTCGCGTCCGCCTGGACCGCGTCCTGTTCACCTCCATGCAGTACCCCACGCATTACGGGTTCTTCGAGAACACCCTGGGCGAGGACGGCGACCCACTGGATGCACTGGTGCTCCTGCAGGACTTCGACCTGTACCCCGGAGTCATCGTTGAGTCCCGCCCGATCGGCGTTTTCAACATGACCGACGACGGCGGCGGAGACGCGAAGGTCCTGTGCGTTCCGGCCGACCCGCGCTTCGACCACATCCAGGAAATCTCCGATGTCAGCGAATTCCTGATCAAGGAAATCGAGCACTTCTTCACCCGTTACAAGGACCTTGAGCCGGGTAAGTGGGTCAAGGCCGAAGGCTGGGCCGACCGCGCAGCCGCAGAAGCCGAGCTGGAAGCTTCCATCAAGCGTTACGTTCCGGTCGCGCACTGATCCCCACCGCCACCCTAACCTCGCTCCGCTCGGCCAGGGAACCTCCCCGCTACCTCCCCAAACTCGCAAGCTCGTTTGGGGCCCCTCGGTAGCGTGGGCCCAGGCGGCGTGGGCCCTGCGATGGTGCCCGACGGCGGCGGGTGCGGTTCCAGGCGAACCGCACC
>NZ_JBHVTT010000036.1:0-2500 GCF_042884555.1 Arthrobacter sp. NPDC058127
GTTCATCGGTTTGCCAAAGCGTCATAACCTCAGCCAGAAGTTTTTCTCTAAGCTGTTCTCTCTCCCGGTAGGTTAGCGTCGGATTGTCGAGGTATATCACGTCCTGGGAAATACGCTGGTGAATATCCAGAACCGCACGTCGTGTAGCTTCTGTAGGATGGGCAGTCATAACGAGTTCAAGCGAGATCGTCTGCAAAATTTCCTGAACCTCTTGGTAGGAAATCTGATTTTGCTTCAACTGCTGAACAATGCTTTCGATGGAGCCAGGCTGAACCGTTTCTCCAGAGGAACGCTCATAATCGCGTTTTCTGCGAATACGGTGGGTTTGCTCGGCAATATTAACGAGTTGAAAGTAAATCGCAAAAGCACGAATAACCTGGTGACGAATTTCAGGCTGCAGCCCGTCGATCGTCGCTTTAAATTCCGCATAAATGGCTGGATCATATTGAGCTCGAAGGGATTTACTCAGTTCGCGGATCTTCTCTACGACTGCCAGAAGCTCATTGCCTCCCTGATGGACCAGTACTTCCCCAAGGATATGCCCAAGAAACCGCACATCTCTGCGAAGCAAGTTGTTAGTAGAATTTTTCTGAACGATTGTTTCGTTATCCGACATGTCCTCGCCTCTTCTCTCTACTGATAATCACACCAAATTTCGTCTGATTTCATACTCATTTCAGAATATTTTACCACATTCACGCGTTGCATTATAGCTATTTTTGACGAAAAATGCCTGAGAATTAAAGGAAAGCTGAGTAAGATTTAACTCAAGCCCGATTCTGGATAAATAAAAAAAGATCTCATAGAGATCTTTGTTAGTTATGTATGGAGCGGGTGATGGGAATCGAACCCACGCTACCAGCTTGGAAGGCTGGAGTTCTACCATTGAACTACACCCGCATACATATGGTCGGGACGACACGATTTGAACATGCGACCCCCTGGTCCCAAACCAGGTGCTCTACCAAGCTGAGCTACGTCCCGAAATATGAATGGCGTGCCCTGAGAGATTCGAACTCCCGGCCTTTTGATTCGTAGTCAAACGCTCTATCCAGCTGAGCTAAGGGCACATATGAAATTATGGAGCGGAAGACGGGAATCGAACCCGCGACCCTCGCCTTGGCAAGGCGATGCTCTACCGCTGAGCCACTTCCGCATAAATCTGGTGCGCGTGGAGGGACTTGAACCCCCACGTCAAAGACGCTAGATCCTAAGTCTAGTGCGTCTGCCAATTCCGCCACACGCGCAAGTTGGAAACATGGTGAGCCATGAAGGACTCGAACCTTCGACACCCTGATTAAAAGTCAGGTGCTCTACCAACTGAGCTAATGGCTCGTACTAAAAATGGCTGGGGGTATAGGATTTGAACCTATGCATGACGGAGTCAAAGTCCGTTGCCTTACCGCTTGGCTAACCCCCAATAAAACATGGTGCCGTCGAGAGGACTTGAACCCCCAACCTACTGATTACAAGTCAGTTGCTCTACCAATTGAGCTACAACGGCATGGTGGTGGACGCTGACGGGATCGAACCGCCGACCCTCTGCTTGTAAGGCAGATGCTCTCCCAGCTGAGCTAAGCGTCCGCCCAGTAATGACCCGTAGGGGATTCGAACCCCTGTTACCTCCGTGAAAGGGAGGTGTCTTAACCCCTTGACCAACGGGCCTTAAGAAGCTTCCAACCGGATTCGAACCGGTGACCTCTTCCTTACCATGGAAGCACTCTACCTACTGAGCTATGGAAGCGTGGCTCCCCGAACAGGACTCGAACCTGTGACAACTCGATTAACAGTCGAGTGCTCTACCAACTGAGCTATCAGGGAATATCGCTTGGCAACGTCCTACTCTCCCAGGACCCTTCGGTCCAAGTACCATCGGCGCTGGAAGGCTTAACGGTCGTGTTCGGGATGGGTACGCGTGGTTCCCTTCCGCCATCGTCACCAAACAGGTGTCTATCCAGACACATCAGGGTTGCTCCCTGAAAACTAGCAGCGAAACAAGCAGTCGATCCATCCAAAGATCTTGTGGTGCATACCCGGGGGTATGCTTCCGATGCCGCGTTCACTTTCATGAACACGTGTGGTCAAGCCCTCGACCGATTAGTATTGGTCAGCTCCACACATTGCTGTGCTTCCACCTCCAACCTATCTACCTCGTCGTCTTCAAGGGGTCTTACATACTGGGAAATCTCATCTTGAGGGGGGCTTCACGCTTAGATGCTTTCAGCGCTTATCCCTTCCGTACATAGCTACCCAGCGATGCCTCTGGCGAGACAACTGGTACACCAGCGGTACGTCCATCCCGGTCCTCTCGTACTAAGGACAGCTCCTCTCAAATTTCCTGCGCCCGCGACAGATAGGGACCGAACTGTCTCACGACGTTCTGAACCCAGCTCGCGTACCGCTTTAATGGGCGAACAGCCCAACCCTTGGGACCTACTTCAGCCCCAGGATGCGATGAGCCGACATCGAGGTGCCAAACCTCCCCGTCGATGTGGACTCT
>NZ_JBHVTT010000036.1:7500-9038 GCF_042884555.1 Arthrobacter sp. NPDC058127
CGGATAACACAGGCGCCCCTGCGTGGCTATCGATCCCCTCCTTAAACTCCACTAAAAGAGAGTCGAAATTGGGATATGGCTTCAACAAGGAAAAATCATTTTTTCCGTCGATTGTTACCATGAATTCAAGCTCCTTGTAAACCTCGGAGGTCACCGAGTTAAAAGGTTGCAGGCTGTTTACCGACAGAAGCATAGGCATCTGGAGTGTTTGCTCGGTTCGGGTTTTCGAACATCCCAAATCATTACAGGCCTCTATACCGAATGTATAGATCTCCCCCGGTTTTAATGAATCAATGATTAGAATTCCGCCTGTGTAACCGGAAAGAAGAAGGCTGCCGTTTTGATAAATATTAAAAGTAGTTTTAGCATTTATTTGACCGGACAATGTCCATATCAAAGATGCCTGATTGCTATAATAAATAGGGTTTAGCTGCACGTTGGAAACCGGATCCGGGATTGTATAAATATTTATACCCGCTGCCAGAAAGGTTTGACCAGGTGCTATGCTGAACTGGGCAGTGTTTGCGGTCGAATAACCTGGTTTAGTCGCCGAAAGGGTGTAGCTGACATTAGGACTAACGTTGGTAAATTTGAAATATCCGCGGCTGTCCGTTTTCGTTATTAAGCCAGTTCCTGTCAAAGAAACTTCTGCATCTTCCGCGGGTTTTGCCATACCTTCAAGGACAAAGCCTTCTATTTTACCGGGTACATTCACGCCGGGTACCGGCACTTTTTGACCGCTGCCCGGTATTGTGCACCATTCGGCGGAGCATTCATTCGCTGTGCTCCCTGTAAAGGTAATACCCGTTGGAGCGTTCTTATACGTGAGATTATAATTGCTGCCGGCTTTCTGTGAATCTACATTAAGGAGTACCAAGTTCGGATACTGAGGGTACTGGGTTGTTTTAAGAACTTGCAGTCCATTGTTAAATTGGTACCAGGAAGCTTCCTGAGCCGCTACGGCTCCGTCGAATTCCACAACCAGCAGATCTGGCTTCAGACCAGTAACTGATTTTACTGCTGCGTTAAGCTGTTTTACCGTCATTTTGAAGCTCTTGGTCGCCGTAAAAGCTTTGTTAAAGAGCGTGGCGGTAAGCGTAATCTCCTTATCGCCCGCACCGGAAGCCGGTCTTGTTAAATAAGAACTCCATGGAGTTAACACATTCGAATCACTGGATGACCAGAAAATTAAGGTGTTTTTCCCATTGTTATCCGGCAAGATTGGGCGTTCTGTGACATGATCCGCCGAATCGCCCGGCACATACCCGATTGTTAAAGCAGTCAAGGCTTCGTTAAGTTCGTATACGGTGTCACGATTGAAATAAAAAGAATAGGTATTAGTGAAATCTTGATCCTGAGCCCCGTATTGTTTGGCTATCTGGATCGTTCTGTCCGCTTCTAATACTTTGGCCAAAATCTCAGAAAAATCGCCCGACGCGGCTAAATTATCTTTCAAAGCCTTATTTGCGTTCTCAATTGCCTTTTCTTTTACTTCGTTTTCTACGGCAGGATCAAGCTTAAATGAACCACCGCCGCTC
>NZ_JBHVTT010000037.1:0-8975 GCF_042884555.1 Arthrobacter sp. NPDC058127
GAGTTCTCAAACAACAGACACACCCGGCACCACCCACACCCACCAAAGGGTCCAGGATCGCTCCGGAGCAACTTTCCAAACTTACCAGACACGCTTTCTCAGCGCAACTCCCGAAACCGGGAACCACGCCGGACAAAACACCATCCGCGACCCCCGGAAACCGCACCGGAACGCAAGAAAGCGAACCAGGAATTTGGTTTCCATTTGAAAGGGAGTCTGTCGCAATTTTTCCGCATCAGCGGCGGCGACTCGATCTACTTTACACACCCCCAAGACCCCACGCAAATCACGCCTCAGGCGAGCAAGAACCGCGGTAATCCGGGACAAAACAGCCGGTCGAGCGCAAAAGGAAGCCGCCGGCGTCGTAATTCGGCACTGTGTGCTGCACCACTAATCGCCAAGCCTCGAAACCCGCCGAATTCGGACACCCGACGCATCGGAGCCCGGAACCCGTCGCCTTAAACGCAAGAAGGGCCGGCAACCAAACGGTCGCCGGCCCTTCTAGTGCTTCTGGATTACCAGGAAGACTTGGTGATGCCCGGGAGCTCACCACGGTGAGCCATGTCGCGGAAGCGAACACGGGAGATACCGAACTTCTGGAAGGTACCGCGCGGGCGGCCGTCGATGATGTCGCGGTTACGCAGACGGATCGGGGAGGCGTTGCGGGGCAGCTTCTGCAGGCCGAGGCGAGCCTCTTCGCGTGCTTCGTCAGTCGCGTTGGCGTCAACCAGGGTCTTCTTCAGTTCGAGACGCTTGGCAGCGTAACGCTCAACGATGACCTTGCGCTGCTCGTTGCGAGCAATCTTGGACTTCTTAGCCATGTTTAGCGCTCCTCTCGGAATTCGACGTGCTGGCGGATCTTGGGGTCGTACTTCTTCAGGACCAGGCGGTCCGGGTCGTTACGACGGTTCTTGCGGGTCACGTAGGTGTAACCGGTTCCCGCAGTCGACTTCAGCTTGATGATCGGACGTACGTCCTTGTCCTTTGCCACTAGAGCTTCACCCCACGAGCCAGAACTTCGGCGACGACTGCGTCGATGCCGCGAACGTCGATGGTCTTGATGCCCTTGGCCGACAGGGTCAGCGTGACATTACGGCGCAGGGACGGAACCCAGTAGCGCTTCTTCTGGATGTTGGGGTCGAACCGACGCTTGTTGCGGCGGTGCGAGTGCGAAATGCTGTGTCCAAAGCCCGGCTCGGCTCCGGTCACCTGGCAGTTTGCTGCCATGACGACTCTCCTAAAAAATAAAATGAAACGGCAAGCAGAGTTCCTACTTCCCGTGCAATAGGCGACGTCCGCAACCAGTCCACACCGTTTTCGGTAGTTCCCGCAGGGTGGATCCCTCGACTGAAATCAGCCAATGATCACCGCTGCGGCGAAGGTAGTGGGTCCGGACAACAGGCCGGAATACTGGGCGAATACTGGAATGCACGCAACTTGAGCCCCTAACTACCGGCCCGCGGATCTCCTGTTGTTGCCAACAGTCACCGCCAACCGGAGCAATTGCACACGCTCCGCGCCACCTAGCGCCTAATAAGTCTAGGGGCTGGGGGAAATTAAGACCAATCGCGTGTATAAGAACCAGTTCCTCAAATCATAAGCGGAGGCTAGTCCCCTCACAGGAGATCGAAAGGTTGAGAGTTCAATCTTGAGACATGAAGTCACAACTCCTCGCCTCCCCAGGCCAACGTGCGGGTACGTCCCCGGGTCAGCCTCCAGCGCCCGAGCGGCGCAATTCCGCCAAGGGAAGGTTCGCTGCGCAGCATCGCCGACGCATGTTCCGGACGGACATGCTCACCGTTGCGCTGTGGGCTTCCCTCGCAGCGGCGCTGGCTTTGTGGCTCGCCGACGGCGGGATGTCGTCGGTCGGGAACCTCACCCAAGCGGTCACCGCCGTCGGGATCCTGGCCGGGCTTGCCGGCATGGACTTGGTCTTCCTGATGCTTCTGCTCGCGGCGCGCCTGCCTTTCGTGGACGGCGCGGTGGGGCATGACAGGGCGTTGGAATTCCACCGGAAGCTAGGCAAACCGGCACTGTACCTGTTGCTGGCGCATGGACTTCTCGTGGCAACCGGCTACGGCATGGCCGAGGGCCTGAACCCCGTGAGCGAGGCCGTTTCGCTCTGGGTGTTGGTACCCGATATGTGGTTGGCGTTCGTCTCCATGGCCTTGTTCATTGCCGTAGTGGTCACCTCGCTTGTGGCTGTTCGGCGCCGCTTTCCCTACGAATTCTGGTACTTCGTCCACCTGCTCACGTATTTGGCAGTAGCCGTCGCCTTACCGCACCAATTCAGTGTGGGCGGTTTGTTCGCCGAAGGCACCTGGCAGCGCTGGTATTGGCTGCTGCTTTACATAGGAACAGGCTCGGCGCTGGCTTGGTTCCGTATTGCCCAGCCCGTGATAGCTACCTACCGGCACCAACTGACCGTGCGGCGCGTGGTACCCCTTGCGCCTGGCGTCTTCAGCATCGAAATGAGTGGCCTGCGATTGAATGAGTTGTCGGGAAACGGCGGCCGGTTCTTCGTCTGGCGCTTCCTTGCCCCCGGCATGTGGTGGCAGGCGCATCCGTTCAGCCTGTCGGCGGAACCGATCATGCCGCCGTCGGGCACGTCATATGGGCGGCCCGCCCAGCAGCCCACCTTGCGGATCACCGTCCGGAATTTGGGTGCGGGTTCGGCCCGGCTGGCTTCGCTCAAACCGGGAACGAAAGTAGCCATCGAAGGTCCGTACGGCGTCTTCAGCACAGCAGCCCGGAGCCGGGAACACGTCGTGATGATCGGCGCAGGAATCGGAATCACGCCCCTCCGGGCGCTCCTGGAATCCACTCCCTTCGCGCCCAGCCAGGCGACCGTCCTGTTGCGCGGCAGCAGCAAGGAAGAGCTATTCCTTGGCGACGAGATCCTTGAATTGTGCCGGAAGCGTGGTGCCACGCTCTTCCATCTGACTGGCCCGCGGTCCGGGAATCCTCAAAGCGCCTGGTTGCCCGCCTCTGCCGGCACCTCGCGGCTGCGCGACTTCGTACCGGCCATCACCGACGCGGATGTGTACATTTGCGGCCCATCTACTTGGGCCCGCCAGGTGCTGGCTGAGGCAAAAAGGTCCGGCGTCCGGGAGGAACAACTCCACTACGAAAGGTTTGACTGGTGAGACTCAGGGCAGGAATTTCAGCAGCGCTGGCGTCGGCGGCCATCCTCCTGGTCGGTTGGCAGGCAGGGGCGCACGTGGCGGACTCGAACGCATCGGCCGTCACGACCTCCGCAGCCGGAAACACAGGCGGTGCCGCTTCAGGCACGGGCTCGACGGCGAATGGAACCACCGGGAGCAGCGCTTCAGGATCGTCCTCGGGAACCGGAGCCGGCTCCAGTTCCAGCACGGGGTCGAGTTCCAGCACGGGGTCGAGTTCCAGTTCCACTCTGGGGGCCTCGGCCAAGGCAGGCGGCACCTACGCGGGCACGGCGGTGGAGACCCGATTCGGAACGGTCCAGGTCCAGGTAACCATCAAGGCCGGCGTGATCACGGATGTCACAGCCCTGCATCTGACCGACCAAGAGCAACGATCGGTCCAGATCAGCGCCAGGGCAGCACCACTGCTCCGCTCCGAAGTGCTGAGCGCCCAGTCGGCGAACGTGCAGACCATCGGCGGGGCCACCTATACCAGCGAGGCATATTTGACATCGCTCCAGGCGGCCCTCGATGCAGCCCATTTCTAAGCCCAACGGGCCCGGACAAGACACTGCGGAGCCCCGTCTTCGTTCCCGAACGTTCACGAGCATGGGCACTGTGGTGAGCCTCGCCATCCCAGCTGCTACAGGGACGGCTCCCCAAGCCGCGGTGGAGGAACTCGAGGCGGCCACCGCCGTCGTCGAGCAGTTGTTCAAGGGGTTGGATCGGACGTTTAGTCTCTACCGTCCCGACTCGGAGGCGAGCGCGATGGCGCGGGGCGAGCTGGCCCTGAGGGACGCCTCCGTGGACATGCGCCGACTGTATGTCGAGGCGGTCGAATGGCGCACCCTCACGGAAGGTGCGTTTACGGCGGAACGGCCCGACGGCGTCGTGGACTTGGCGGGGATCGTCAAGGGACATGCGATACGGGAAGCCGGAACGTCGCTGCTCGCGTTGGGCCTGAAGGATTGGTGCCTCAACGCGGGCGGGGACGTCCTGGTGGCCGGTTCGCCGACGCCGGGCACTGCGCGGCCGTGGCTGGCGGGGATTATTGACCCGGAAGATCGGACGACGCTCCTGACTGCGTTTCCGCTCGGCAGCAAGGGCAAGCACGCACTGGCGACCTCGGGAACGAGCGAACGCGGCCACCACATTTGGTCCGCGGGCCTCCAATCGGTGCGGGACCAGGGGTTCCGCCAGGTTTCAGTGGGAGCGGCCGACATCATCACGGCCGACGTCCTGGCCACGGCCATCATGGCGGGCGGTGCCGGAACCCTCACGCTGGCTGCGTCCCGCTGGGACGTTGACGTGCTCGCGGTGAAGAACGACGGCGGACTGCTCGCCACGCCGGGGTTCCGGAAACTTGCCGCTCAGCCCAGTTAGGGCCGGGTGAGCTGCGGGTACTTCGGGCTCAGGCCGTCGCCTGAAGACTTGCCCGTAACGCGGCGGACCACCCACGGGGCGGCATGTTCACGGGCCCAACGCGCGTTGGCCCACAACGCTTCCGCCCGAGCAAGCTGGGGTTGCGTGACAGGAGGCGGGACTTCAAGGGAACCTTCGTGCTCCAGGACGGCCAGGACACGGTTGGCCATATTGATGTGGCCAGCAGTGGACATGTGCATCCGGTCCTGCGCCCACATGTGCCAGTCGTGGTATTCGCTGAAGCGCCAATAGTCCACCAGCAGCGCACCGTGGTTTTCGGCGATTTCCCGCACCAGCTCGTTGTAGATCGCGGTGCGTCCGCGCATGGTGCCGAAAACCTTGGAACTGCGAGCGTCGAAACCGGTAAAAAGAAGCAACGTGGCGCCGGTGGCGCTTAGCTTCTCGATGCCGGCTTCGTAGTCCTCCATGAGCCTGTCGATATCGACTTTGGGTCGGAAGATGTCGTTCGCTCCCGCGTACAGGGTCACCAGCGTCGGTTGAAGCGCGATGGCGGCGTCCACCTGTTCTGCCATGACTTGCCGGAGCTTCTTGCCGCGGATGGCCAGGTTGGCGTAGCCGAAATTGTCGTTGCTTTGTGCCAATTGATGGGCGACGAGGTCCGCCCATCCCCTGACTCCGTTGGGGCGCGATGGGTCAGCGTCGCCAAGTCCTTCGGTGAAAGAGTCACCCAATGCCACATACCGGGCAGAAAAATCCATGGCGCCAGTCTTTCATCAGTGCGGGGCGGCCGTCACGCGCGGTGGTGGCACGGTCGGCGGCGGCTCCGGCACCGGCCGCGGGCAGCGCGGCTGCTGCTTAGCGTTCGCGCAGGATCCAGTGGTCGTCGTCCAGCCGGGCCACGATCTTCTCGCCGATCCGCGCGAGGTCCGCAACGTCGTCGTCGGTCATGGCGTCCAACATCAAGGCACGGACCGCATCCACATGCCCCGGGGCGAGGGACACGATGGTGTCCATGCCTGCCTCCGTCAGGTGCGCCACAGTGACGCGTGCATCGCCCGGATGGGCCTCACGCTCCACCCAACCGCGTCTCTGCAGCTTGGTGACGACGTGCGACAACCTCGACAAGGAAGCACTGGTGCGGGCGGCAAGCTCACTCATCGGCAGGAAACGCCCCTCCGCTTCGGACAGCATGGCGAGCACGTTGTAGTCGAACAGCGACAATTTGCCGGCCGCTTGCAGTTGGGTGTCCAGGGCTGCGGGCAGAAGGGTGTTGATGCTCAGGAGGGCCAGCCAGGCACGGCGTTCGTCGGCATTGAGCCAGCGCGGTTCGGTCATGGATTCATCTTAGAAGGAAATCAATGCTTGACACTTCAACTTAAGATCATTATTGTTTTAGTTGAAGCTTCAACTAAATGAACATGAACTAATCATGGGCACTCAAGCAAAGGAACAACAATGGCTGACATCACCATCATCGGTACCGGCAACATGGCGTCCGGCATTGCAGCCCGCGCGGCGACGGCAGGCAAAAGCGTCCAGGTCCTGAGCCGCGATGCCGGCTCTGCTGCTGCACTGGCGGCGACGGTCAACGGAACCTCCGGCATCACGGGGTCTCCGGTGGAAGGCAGCATCGTGGTTCTGGCCACTCCGTTCGAGGCCTCCAAAGAAGTCCTTTCTTCCTATGGCTCAGCGCTCAACGGCAAGACGATCGTCGACATCTCCAACCCCGTGAACTTCGAGACCTTCGATTCCCTCACCGTCCCCGCCGGAACCTCGGCAGCCGAAGAACTGCAGGCCCTGGTTCCCGGCGCATCGGTAGTCAAGGCGTTCAACACCGTCTTCGCAGCCACGCTCGCGGAGGGCGAAGTGGACGGCCAGACCCTCGATGTACTCGTGGCGGGCGACGACGCCGAGGCGAGCGCCGCCGTCGTCGACTTCGTCAAAGGTGCGGGGCTGCGCCCGGTGAACGTCGGACCGCTGCGCCGATCGCGTGAGCTGGAAGCCTTCCAGTTGCTCGTCATGACGCTCCAGATCAGCGACACTCACCCCGACTTCAACTGGAACTCTGCAGTCAAGCTGCTGCCGTAAGGTCTTCTGGTTTCGGAGGGCGGCCCGTTGCGGCCGCCCTCCGCGTTGTAGGCTGGGCGGCATGTTCGTCGTTTCGCTGACATACAAAGTTCCTGACGAGATCGTCGATTTCCACCGCCCCGCACACATGGATTGGGTCAAAGAAGCGTTCGACGCCGGCACTTTCCTTGCATCCGGACGTCGCGTTCCAGCCATCGGGGGTGTGCTGTTGTCCAACGTCGATCGTGCGACACTGGACGCTTCCCTGGCGACGGATCCGTTCTACGTCAACGGGGTAGCCGACTTCGAGATCATCGAATTCACGGTCACCAGCGCATCTGCGGGGTTCGAAAACCTGCTGGACTAGTCGGGTTACAGCTCCCGGGCGTCACGCAGAGCACACCGCCGCCAAAAAGTTGTCAGGCGTGACGCTGACCCCTTCAAAGCCTGGCTGGCTCAGGGGACGCGCCCAGTCGCTCCGGCAAGACCACCGGCATAAGGGCCGGCCAGCGGGCGCTCAGGTGATCCCCGCTCGACACTCCCCTGAAGCGACGCGAAAGCCACGGCGCCACGTCGCGCCTGAGCCACGCGGCGTCGTCGGCCATTTTCTCGGCGCGGCCCCGCGGCTGCAGCGGCCCGAGCCCCGGAGAGCCCAGCGAGTGCGCGGCACCCAACACCTCCAGGACTTTCTTGGCCATGTATTCGTGTCCGATGCCGGACATGTGCAGCCGGTCCGGAGCCCACATCCGGCGGTCCTGGTACTTTTCGAAGCACCAATGGTCCACCAGAAGCGTTCCGTAGGCTGCGGAAATGCGCCGGATGTGCTTGTTGAAAACCGCCGTGCGCAGCTTGAGCGGCTCCAACACCGGCGAGAGCGGCACGTTGTACTCGGTGAACAGGAGGACCTGGGAACCACTTTGGGCGATCCGGGCAACGGCGTCCTCGAATCCACGGACCAGTTTGCGCATGTCCAGCCGGGCACCGAGGAGATCGTTGCCGCCGGCGTGGAAACTGACCAGCGTGGGAGCCATCGCGAGTCCCGGCTCAAGTTGTTCAGCCACGATCTGCTTGAGCCGACGGCCCCGGAGGGCCAGGTTGGCGTACTGCGTCTGCGGCCGGTGCCTGGCCAGTTCCTCGGCGACCCGGTCGGCCCAGCCGCGGCAGTCGTTGGGCAGACGAAGGTCGGTGTCGCCAACACCCTCGGTGAAGGAATCTCCGACGGCGACGAATCGCAGCGGTGTATGCGTGGCCATGGTCATGTCCCCCCGTTGTCTTGAGCTTTGCCTTGTGCGTTGCTTCCGGCGTGAGCCGAGCCCGCCGCGGCGGCTTGGCGTTCCGCGAGTTTTCGCAGCCCGGCCTTCCGTGGCACTTTCACGGGCTCCGGCCAGCGCGGGCCAAGGCTGTCCCCGAGCGTGACACCGCGAAGCTTCCGGCCGAACAAGGGCAGCACCCAGTCGTTCACCCAGCGGCGTTGACGCCGTTCCCAATCGCGCAACCTGAGCCGTTGCGGCGGTTCCCAGTCCTTGGGCGAGAACTTATGCGGTACGCCGAGGTGATCAAGTACCTGCGCCGCCATGTATTTGTGCCCGGCTTTGGACATGTGGAGGCGGTCCGAGGCCCACATCCGGCGGTCGTGGTAAGCGTCAAGGCACCAATAATCCACCAGCACGGCCCCGTATTTGGCGGCCAGTTCGCGGACGCGCTCGTTGTAGAGGGCATTCCGCTTCTTGAAGGGTTCCAGCACGGCCGAGACCTTGACGTCGTACCCCGTGAACAAGACCAAGGTGGCTCCCGTGGCTGCGAGGCGGGCCACGAGTCTTTCGTACTCGGCCATGAGCAGGTCCATGTCCGTGCCGAAGTCCAGGATGTCGTTGCCGCCAGCGTAAAGCGTGATGAGAGTGGGTTCCATGGCCAACGCACGGTCCAATTGCTCTTCGACGATATGGCGGAGCCGCTTGCTCCGCACGGCAAGATTGGCGTACTCCCAGCCCGGTTCGGCCTTGGCCAGTTTCTCGGCGACGCGGTCGGCCCAGCCCCGGACGCCGTTCGGTAGGGCCTCGTTCCGGTCCCCCACGCCCTCGGTGAAGGAATCGCCCAAGGCAACAAACCGCCGTCGTCCGTTCTGGTCTGCATCAAGCACGTTCCCAGCCACGACGCCAGCGTAGCCCCGCCCGGTTGCCCGCCGGCAAAGCCCAGGTTAATTCGACGCTCGCTCACCTATAGCGCCTTTCGACCGGACGCTCGCTCACCTGTGCTGTTGAGCGAGCGTTCCCTCATCGTCAAGCTGGTTGTGAGTCATTCATTACCTGTTGATTGAAGGAGCCGGCGATGGCCGTTGATAACAAGGGTTTTACGCGTGAAGAG
>NZ_JBHVTT010000038.1:0-5420 GCF_042884555.1 Arthrobacter sp. NPDC058127
TGATCGTGTTTGTGTGGTGTAAGTTATCGGCCTATTAGTACCGGTCAGCTTCAACAGTCTTTGGTCCTGTCTTCCACATCCGGCCTATCAACCCAGTGGTCTGGCTGGGGGCCTCTCACACACGAGGTGTATGGAAATCTCATCTTGAAGCGAGCTTCCCGCTTAGATGCTTTCAGCGGTTATCCCATCCGAACGTAGCTAATCAGCGGTGCACTTGGCAGTACAACTGACACACCAGAGGTTCGTCCGTCCCGGTCCTCTCGTACTAAGGACAGCCCTTCTCAAATTTCCTGCGCGCGCAGCGGATAGGGACCGAACTGTCTCACGACGTTCTAAACCCAGCTCGCGTACCGCTTTAATGGGCGAACAGCCCAACCCTTGGGACCTACTCCAGCCCCAGGATGCGACGAGCCGACATCGAGGTGCCAAACCATGCCGTCGATATGGACTCTTGGGCAAGATCAGCCTGTTATCCCCGAGGTACCTTTTATCCGTTGAGCGACGGCCATTCCACAATGTACCGCCGGATCACTAGTCCCGACTTTCGTCCCTGCTTGAGATGTCTCTCTCACAGTCAAGCTCCCTTGTGCACTTACACTCGACACCTGATTGCCAACCAGGCTGAGGGAACCTTTGGGCGCCTCCGTTACTTTTTAGGAGGCAACCGCCCCAGTTAAACTACCCATCAGGCACTGTCCCTGACCCGGATCACGGGCCGAAGTTAGATGTCCAAAGTGACCAGAGTGGTATTTCAACGATGACTCCACCCCCACTGGCGTGAGGGCTTCAACGTCTCCCACCTATCCTACACAAGCCACTCCGAACACCAATACCAAACTATAGTAAAGGTCTCGGGGTCTTTCCGTCCTGCTGCGCGTAACGAGCATCTTTACTCGTACTGCAATTTCGCCGAGTTTATGGTTGAGACAGCGGGGAAGTCGTTACTCCATTCGTGCAGGTCGGAACTTACCCGACAAGGAATTTCGCTACCTTAGGATGGTTATAGTTACCACCGCCGTTTACTGGGGCTTAAATTCTCAGCTTCGCCTTGCGGCTAACCGGTCCTCTTAACCTTCCAGCACCGGGCAGGAGTCAGTCCGTATACATCGTCTTGCGACTTCGCACGGACCTGTGTTTTTAGTAAACAGTCGCTTCCCCCTGGTCTCTGCGGCCCCGATCCCCTCCCACCAGCAAGTGGTGTTCAAGGTTGGGGCCCCCCTTCTCCCGAAGTTACGGGGGCATTTTGCCGAGTTCCTTAACCATAATTCTCTCGATCGCCTTGGTATTCTCTACCTGATCACCTGTGTCGGTTTGGGGTACGGGCGGCTGGGACCTCGCGCCGATGCTTTTCTAGGCAGCATAGGATCACCGGATCCCCCCATGACGGGGGTCCCATCAGATCTCAGGATCGTCATCCAAGACACAGCGACGGATTTGCCTATCGCTGACCCTACATCCTTAGACCGGGGCAACCATCGCCCGGCCCGGCTACCTTCCTGCGTCACACCTGTTAATACGCTTACCTCCCGGGATCAGGTCCCGCGCTCGGCCAAAACCCGCACACCACAAGGGTGATTGGGCAGGCTCCGGGCGGTTAGTATCCCCCGCTTGGCATGGGCGGTCCTTCGCCGGTACGGGAATATCAACCCGTTGTCCATCGACTACGCCTGTCGGCCTCGCCTTAGGTCCCGACTTACCCAGGGCAGATTAGCTTGACCCTGGAACCCTTGATCATTCGGCGGACGGGTTTCTCACCCGTCTTTCGCTACTCATGCCTGCATTCTCACTCGTGTAGGCTCCACCGCTGGTTTACACCGCGACTTCACCGCCCACACGACGCTCCCCTACCACTCCAGACGACTGAACCACGAAGGCTTGTCTACTATCTGAAATCCACAACTTCGGCGGTGTACTTGAGCCCCGCTACATTGTCGGCGCGGAATCACTTGACCAGTGAGCTATTACGCACTCTTTCAAGGATGGCTGCTTCTAAGCCAACCTCCTGGTTGTCTTCGCAACTCCACATCCTTTCCCACTTAGCACACGCTTAGGGGCCTTAGTTGGTGGTCTGGGCTGTTTCCCTCTCGACTATGAAGCTTATCCCCCACAGTCTCACTGCTGCGCTCTCACTTACCGGCATTCGGAGTTTGGCTGACGTCAGTAACCTTGTAGGGCCCATCGGCCATCCAGTAGCTCTACCTCCGGCAAGAAACACGCAACGCTGCACCTAAATGCATTTCGGGGAGAACCAGCTATCACGGAGTTTGATTGGCCTTTCACCCCTACCCACAGCTCATCCCCTCCATTTTCAACTGAAGTGGGTTCGGTCCTCCACGACGTCTTACCGTCGCTTCAACCTGGCCATGGGTAGATCACTCCGCTTCGGGTCTAGATCACGCCACTACACTCGCCCTGTTCAGACTCGCTTTCGCTACGGCTACCCCACACGGGTTAACCTCGCGACGTAACACTAACTCGCAGGCTCATTCTTCAAAAGGCACGCCGTCACCAGAATCAGACTGGCTCCGACGGATTGTAAGCACACGGTTTCAGGTACTGTTTCACTCCCCTCCCGGGGTACTTTTCACCTTTCCCTCACGGTACTGGTCCGCTATCGGTCATTAGGAAGTATTTAGGCTTATCAGGTGGTCCTGACAGATTCACACGGGATTTCTCGGGCCCCGTGCTACTTGGGATCCTCTCCAGGCGGCACACAACATTACGGTTACGGGGCTAACACCCTCTCCGGCCGGCCTTTCAAGACCGTTCACCTATGCCTGCGCTCTCACCCCACCGGTCCGGCAGAACCAGTACGGAAAGTCCCACAACCCCGCCCATGCAACGCCCGCCGGCTATCACACATGGAACGGTTTAGCCTCATCCGCGTTCGCTCGCCACTACTAACGGAATCACTCTTGTTTTCTCTTCCTGCGGGTACTGAGATGTTTCACTTCCCCGCGTTCCCCCCACGCACCCTATGTGTTCAGATGCGGGTCACCAGATCACGCAAAACGCGTCTGGCGGGGTTTCCCCATTCGGACATCCTGGGATCACCGTTCGGTTATCAACTCCCCCAGGCTTATCGCAGATTCCTACGTCCTTCTTCGGCTCCTAATGCCAAGGCATCCACCGTGTGCCCTTAAAAACTTGACCACACAAGATCAAAAAACTTCTCGAGAGAACCAGACCCCCAAAAAGAGGGCCGGGTTCATAAAAAGAAATTGCTGTAAGACACGAAACAAACCCCAAGGGCCTGCCCGTGCCTAGATGCTCGCGTCCACTATGTAGTTCTCAAACAACAACCCCGTACCACACACCCCCGCACCACAACCACCCCCGAAAAGGGACAGCCGTGCACGCACGAAGACCATGCAGCCAGGAAACCAGAAACACCCAAACCCGCCAGGAAAAACCACGCAAACCACACAGGCCACGCACCCTCCCCGACGGCCCTGTTGCCTCAGGACCCAACAGTGTGCCAAACACGAAAACCGGACAACCCCCTACCCGCACCGTTCCAAAACACCCACCACAAAAGTGAAGGCATCCGTACTGGACACAGGAAAAGAACCAACCGGCCGCTATCTGCTGATATTCCACCCATGAGCACCCACCGCAGAACAGACGCCTGCGCAATGGGCTTTGCTTCCACACACCCCCAACCAACCATGCGGAAGGAAGAAGGGCGATAATGGTGCTCCTTAGAAAGGAGGTGATCCAGCCGCACCTTCCGGTACGGCTACCTTGTTACGACTTAGTCCCAATCGCCGGTCCCACCTTCGACGGCTCCCCCCACAAGGGTTAGGCCACCGGCTTCGGGTGTTACCAACTTTCGTGACTTGACGGGCGGTGTGTACAAGGCCCGGGAACGTATTCACCGCAGCGTTGCTGATCTGCGATTACTAGCGACTCCGACTTCATGGGGTCGAGTTGCAGACCCCAATCCGAACTGAGACCGGCTTTTTGGGATTAGCTCCACCTCACAGTATCGCAACCCTTTGTACCGGCCATTGTAGCATGCGTGAAGCCCAAGACATAAGGGGCATGATGATTTGACGTCGTCCCCACCTTCCTCCGAGTTGACCCCGGCAGTCTCCTATGAGTCCCCGCCATCACGCGCTGGCAACATAGAACGAGGGTTGCGCTCGTTGCGGGACTTAACCCAACATCTCACGACACGAGCTGACGACAACCATGCACCACCTGTAAACCGACCGCAAGCGGGGCACCTGTTTCCAGGCGTTACCGGTTCATGTCAAGCCTTGGTAAGGTTCTTCGCGTTGCATCGAATTAATCCGCATGCTCCGCCGCTTGTGCGGGCCCCCGTCAATTCCTTTGAGTTTTAGCCTTGCGGCCGTACTCCCCAGGCGGGGCACTTAATGCGTTAGCTACGGCGCGGAAAACGTGGAATGTCCCCCACACCTAGTGCCCAACGTTTACGGCATGGACTACCAGGGTATCTAATCCTGTTCGCTCCCCATGCTTTCGCTCCTCAGCGTCAGTTAATGCCCAGAGACCTGCCTTCGCCATCGGTGTTCCTCCTGATATCTGCGCATTTCACCGCTACACCAGGAATTCCAGTCTCCCCTACATCACTCTAGTCTGCCCGTACCCACTGCAGAACCGGAGTTGAGCCCCGGTCTTTCACAGCAGACGCGACAAACCGCCTACGAGCTCTTTACGCCCAATAATTCCGGATAACGCTTGCGCCCTACGTATTACCGCGGCTGCTGGCACGTAGTTAGCCGGCGCTTCTTCTGCAGGTACCGTCACTTTCGCTTCTTCCCTACTGAAAGAGGTTTACAACCCGAAGGCCGTCATCCCTCACGCGGCGTCGCTGCATCAGGCTTGCGCCCATTGTGCAATATTCCCCACTGCTGCCTCCCGTAGGAGTCTGGGCCGTGTCTCAGTCCCAGTGTGGCCGGTCACCCTCTCAGGCCGGCTACCCGTCGTCGCCTTGGTAGGCCATTACCCCACCAACAAGCTGATAGGCCGCGAGTCCATCCAAAACCGCAAAAGCTTTCCACCACCACCACATGCGTGGAGCGGTCGTATCCGGTATTAGACCCAGTTTCCCAGGCTTATCCCAGAGTCAAGGGCAGGTTACTCACGTGTTACTCACCCGTTCGCCACTAATCCCCCCAGCAAGCTGGAGATCATCGTTCGACTTGCATGTGTTAAGCACGCCGCCAGCGTTCATCCTGAGCCAGGATCAAACTCTCCGTTGAAGTAAAACAAAAACAGACACAACCACAACCACCGGAAATAACGGCAGAAGAGCTGCACAAAATTTGAAACCAGCTGTAAAACCAGCCCCGCGCCACGGAGGTGACACGAAACCAGCCAAAACAACCAATTCATATAAATAAATCGGTATCAACAAACTTGGCACACTATTGAGTTCTCAAACAACAGACACA
>NZ_JBHVTT010000039.1:0-4053 GCF_042884555.1 Arthrobacter sp. NPDC058127
CACACTATTGAGTTCTCAAACAACAGACACACCCGGCACCACCCACACCCACCAAAGGGTCCAGGATCGCTCCGGAGCAACTTTCCAAACTTACCCGAACCACCACCGCTTTGCAAATCAATTTCTCAATCGATTTCAGGGTGACAATTCGAATTCCCTCGAATTGCGGCGCACAAAGCACCAGCCGTTTCAGGCTCAATTCGAAGGGGTTGGCCACCCGTGGTTCCCAGCTCTAGGCTGTCTCCCTCGCGGCGACTTAGAAGACATTACACGGCTTCCGTACACTGCGCAAATCCAGCACCGCCGCCCCCTATTTCCCTTAGGCTCAAGCTGAGCGACAGGGCCTGTCCGGGCCGCCGCGGCGACGTCGACGACGGAACGCGGCTTCCGCCGTCGGGCCCGTCTAACGGAAGGCGGCGATACCGCTGAGCTTGCGTCCCAAGATGAGCGCATGGACTTCGTCGGTGCCTTCATACGTGCGAACGGACTCCAGGTTGTTGGCATGCCGCAAGGGCGAGTGGTCCAACGTGATTCCGTTTCCGCCGAGGATCGTCCTTGCTTCGCGCGCAATTTTGATGGCCTCGCGGCAGTTGTTCAGTTTGCCCACCGAAATCTGATCCGATTGCAAGGTACCGGCGTCCTTCTTGCGCCCAAGGTGTAGGGCAAGAAGGAATCCCTTATTGATCTCCAGAGCCATATCAACCAACTTCTGCTGGGTCAGCTGGTAACCGGCCAGCGGTTTGCCAAATTGCAGGCGTTCCTTGGAGTAATCGAGGGCTACCTCGAACGCATCGCGCGCAGCGCCCATGGCGCCCCAGATGATCCCGTAGCGGGCTTCGTTCAGGCATGAGAAGGGGCCCTTGAGCCCGACGACGTTTGGCAGCACTGCACTCTCGGGTAGTCGCACATCGGACAATTCGATGTCGCATTGGATGGACGCTCGCATGGAGAGCTTCGGCGCGATCGGCATCGCCGTGAATCCAGGTGTCTCGGTTGGGACAACAAAGCCGCGGACGCCGCCGTCGGTCTGTGCCCAGATGATGGCGACTTTGGCCACTGACGCTAGGCCGATCCAGCGTTTTGATCCGTTGAGGATCCAGTCGTCTCCATCGCGGTGCGCAAAGGTAGTCATGCCACCCGGATCCGATCCGGCGGCGGGTTCTGTCAGCCCGAAGCACCCGATCGCTTCCCCCGCAGCCATCGCCGGCAGCCATTCGGCTTTCTGTTCATCCGAACCGTGCTTGTAGATGGCGCTCATCGCCAGTGAGCCCTGCACCGAGACGAAAGTGCGCAGTCCGGAATCGCCGGCCTCAAGTTCCGCTCCGGCCAGGCCATACTCGACGGCGGATCGGCCAGCGCAGCCGTAACCTGTCAGGTGCATGCCGAGTAGGCCCATTTTTGCCAGTTCTGGAACAAGTTCCAGCGGGAAAACCGCCTTTTCATACCAGGTTGCGATGTGCGGCTTGATTTCGCAATCCACAAAGGCGCGCACCGAATCGCGCAGCGCACGTTCATCCACGCTAAGGAGGGAGTCAAAATCAATCAGATCGCTGATATCGGACATTTATGCGCCTTTCGCGGAAGTGTTTGGGGATCGGACTGCGAATGTGGATCCTTGATGCTCGCCAAGGGCCGGGGGAACTTGCCGGTAGCTCGGTGCCGTCGCAGACAATCGGATCGGGTTGGTCAACTGGCGGGACTCCCGGCCGGTAGCGGGATCGGTGACAACGATTGACGGTTCCAGCCCAAGGCTCTCAGCCAGCTCGAAAGCGTCGCCGACGCTGTTGACCCTGCCCGCAGGAACTCCTGCATCGAGCAACTTCCGTTGCCAATTCGCAGCAGTGTCAGCATCGAGCGCAGTCTCGATCACAATCCGAAGCTCCTCACGGGAGGCTACTCGGCGTTCGTTAGTAAGAAATCTCGCTTGCTCTGGCAAACCCCCTAGTCCCAGAACTGACGCAAGCGCAGCAAATTGCCGATCGTTTCCGACCGCGATGGCGAGCGTGCCGCCGCCAGTGCGAAATGTCTCATAAGGGGCGATGCTGGGGTGTGCATTACCGAGCCTGGCGGGCGAAAAGCCCGTGGCCAAGGTAGCCGTGCCCTGGTTGACCAATGCTGCCAGGAGCGAGGAGAGGAGATTTATCTGCACCTGCTGGCCGGTCCCCGTAGCATCGCGCACCCGCAGCGCCATCAAGATCCCCGCCAGGGCATTCTGTCCGGTGAGGACGTCTACCAGGGCAACCCCGACCTTGCTGGGTTCTCCGTCCGGGTGGCCAGTGATGCTCATCAGACCGCCAAGCGCCTGCACCAGCAGGTCGTAGCCTGGCAAATCCACACCGGCGCCAGCCCCGAAGCCCGAGATAGAACAGTAGACGATGTCCGGCCGGCTCTCGGAGACGGTCTGATAGTCCAAGCCGAATTTCGCCATGACGCCAGGACGGAAGTTTTCGATGACGACGTCGCAGCCGGCCACGAGGGCGCGTGCATAGCTCAACCCGTCATCGGACTTGAGATCGGCGACCACCGATCTCTTGTTGCGATTGACGCTTGAAAAATATGTGCCGGTCCCATCTGCCTCCACGGGCGGGATCCACGCCCGGGTATCGTCGCCGGCAGGACCCTCGATCTTAATGACCTCGGCGCCGTAGTCGGCCAACATCATGGAACACAACGGTCCGGCTAGAACCCGCGAAAAGTCTGCGATCCGTATACCAGCCAAGGGCTGCGGCAAACCGCTCAGACCACCTTCTGTGGATCCCACCACGCATCTCCTTTGACGGTTGTATGTTGCATGCAACAGTAAGGGAATGTCTTCGGCTTGTAAACAATTTTTCGTTGAAACGGAGTCAGCCGCTAAATTTCGTGAGCTGATCCAACTTCGCCAGATACGCGTCGGCGGACAGTCCAGGCGTCTTCGCGCAAACGCCTGTAATGAGAAGCCGGGCGGTACGGGTGACATGCTCTCGAACCGCTACAGATGCAGCCCGGGGATCCTGCCGCTCCAATGCTTCGAGAATGCCTCGACGGTCGTCGGCCAGGTCCTGGCTGCTTCGGATTGAAGGGATGGTCACCAACCCTTGCGCGAGAACGAGATTGCGGAGCTCGCCGTCCAGCGCCATTAGCCGGGGGTTGCCCGCCAAGCCCATGAGAAACAAGTGGAATTCCTTGTCCGCCTGCAGGGTGCCGGGACCATCTTCGCCAGCTGCAGCGTCCAGGATGCGCCCGTGCAGCACCCGGAAATGCTCAAGGTCATCCTTAGTGACAACCTCGGCGGCCCGAGCCGCTGCGGGGGGCTCAAGAATAATTCGGATCTGGAAGATCTGGACAATCTCATCAAGTGAAATCTGCAGCACCCGGACGCCGCGGTTCTTCTCGATCCGGACAATGCCCTCCTTTTCGAGCAGCTGCAGGGCCTCACGCACCGGTGTCCTGGACACACCGAGTCTCTCGGCTAGTCCGATCGCGGAATAGTGCTCCCCGGGTGTCATCTCGCCGGACGTGATTGCCGCCCGCAGCATATCGGTGGCCTGCGCTGTCAGCGACACTCCGGGAGTAACCTGTTGCATGCTACTCATCCTGACATTGTACGGGTCGACGCGAGTCGGTATCTCGGAGGGGTCCGTGGGTGAGCGAGGGCTTGCCCGGGACCGCTGATATGTGAGCGGGGGTTTGGTCATGACCGTTGATATGTGAGCGGGGGTTGGGTGACCCGGACGCCGGCTCTCTTATGCCGGGTTTTCGTTGAACGCTCGCTCACGTATGCCGGGTCCCGGCCGGACGCCCGCTCACCTATGGGGGGCCGGACGCCCGCTCAAGGCTGCCGGGCGCTGCGGGTGTGGCTGCGTGCCGGTGCGGCGCATATGTGATCGGGGGTTTGCCCACAACCGCTGATATGTGAGCGGGGGTTTGTCGAAACCGGGCCATATGTGAGCGGGGGTTTGGTCACGACCGTTGATACGTGAGCGGGGGTTTGCCGGAAACCGGGCCATACGTGAGCGGGGGTTTCGGGACGCCGGCTCACGTGTGCCGGGTGGGTGGGTTTAAATGGTTCAG
>NZ_JBHVTT010000040.1:0-1837 GCF_042884555.1 Arthrobacter sp. NPDC058127
CATTGCCATGCGTTTTATCCTTTGCTGGAACCGAGCGTGAGACCGGCCACGAATTGGCGCTGCAGCACGAGGTAGATGATCAGGGTGGGTATCACAGTGATGGTGGCGCCGGCCGCCAGGAGGTTGTAGTTGCTGAGGAACTCGCCCTGCAGGTTGTTGATGGCCGTCGTGATGGGCAGCCGGTTTCCGCTTTGGATGAAGAGCAGCGGCCAGAAGAAATCGTTGTAGATGAAGATGACTTCCAGGGTTCCGAGCGCGGCGAGGGCGGGCCGGCACAGTGGAAGGATGATGTTCCAGTACTGCCGCCAGATCCCGGCGCCGTCCACGAGCGCGGCCTCCGTCAGGTCGGAGGAGAGGGCCTTCATGTAGTTGGAAAGCACGAACGTGCAGAACCCGATCTGGAACGCCGTGTCCACTGCGATCACCGAGATGTAGGTGTTGAGCAGGTTGCCGGAATCGCTGAAGGAGTAGGGCAGCGTGACGTGTTTGAACATCTCGAACAACGGGGCCGCCAGGACCTGCGGGGGCAGGAGGTTCCCGGCGGTGAACATGATCAGGAGGGTGACGTTGAATTTCCAGCTCACCCTGGAGACGGCGAATGCCATCATCGAGGCGAAGAACAGGGTCAGCAGCACCGCCGGGACGGTGATGATTACCGAGTTCAGGAGGTACTTCGAGAATCCGCCTTGGGTCCAGGCCGTGATGAAGTTGTCGAAATTGAAGGTGCCGCCAAGGCTGAAGTAGCCGTATTTGTCCGTGTCCGCCTTGGGCCGCAAAGCAGTGAACAAGGACCAACCCAGCGGAATCAGCCACATGATCGCCATGACGGTCAGGAAGATATGGGTCCCGTAGTGGCGCTTGCCCGAGTTCACGGTGACGGCCGCAGCTCCGGCGGTGCTTGGGATGGGGTTGGCGAGGGTGCTCATGCCTTGCTCTCCTTGCCGAAGGTGCGGATGAGGTAGAAAACGATGGGGATCAACGAGATGACCAGGAGAATGACCGCGAGGGACGAGCCGACGCCGATCACCTGGCCTTCGCCGATCAGGTTCTGGATCACCAGGGCGCTGATCAATTCAAGGCCGTTGGTCCCTCGGTTGATGACGTAGACGATGTCGAAGGCACGTAGCGATTCGATGATGGTGATCACCACGATCACGATGTTCACGGGGCGCATTGCCGGGAAAACAATGCGGAAGAACGTCTGGGCGGCGTTGGCGCCGTCGATCGACGCCGCTTCCCGCAGCGAGGGGTCCACGCCCTTGAGCCCGGCCAAGTACAGGATCATGACGTAGCCCGCGTGACGCCAGGTGGCCGCAACCATGGCCGCCCAGATATTGACGTTCGAATTTCCGAACCAGTCCACGGCTTGCGGTGTGCCCGCCGTGCCCAGGAGGTAGTTCAGCAGCCCGCTGTCCCGGTTGTAGAAGAGCTGCCAGATGATGCCGATGAGGGCCAGCGACAACATGACCGGGGTGAAGAAGATGCTCTGGTAGATCTTGCTGCCGCGGATCTTCTGGTCCAGGAGCACGGCCAGAAGCAGGCCGAGGGGTGTCGCGATCAGGGCCAGGAAGACGAGCCATAGAACGTTGTGTTGGATGGCGGGCCAGAACGGGGGATAGTCCTGGACCACGTAGCGGTAGTTGTCCGTCCCTGCGGCCTTGATGTCCTTCAGGTCCAGGCCGTTCCAGCGGGTGAAGCTCAGGGCAATGGAGAAGAGCGTGGGCAGCCAGACCAGCAGGAGCTGGATCAGGGTCGGCACGCCCACCATGACCGCGAGGACGATCTTGTCACGGCGCGTAAGGCGGCGGACCCTGCCTGCTTTGCCGGTCCGCCTGCC
>NZ_JBHVTT010000041.1:0-1592 GCF_042884555.1 Arthrobacter sp. NPDC058127
GATCGCGGCGGACACCCATGATCTGCGGGTGCGGATGCTCTCGATGCTCGCACCCCACCCGGCCATCGGGCTGACCTCGGCCGTTGCAGTCTCCCTCGCAGCCGCCTTGCCGGGATCGGTGGTGGCGAAGGTGCTGCCTCCGGCGGACAGCGCTCACCGAGGATCCCGGCTTCTGCGCATCGGCACACCTGCCGGTGTCATCAGCACCGAGGTCGTCACGGACGAGTTCGGCAACGTCATCGAGGTCGCCCTCCACCGGGCGGCCCGCCATCTCGCCGTCGCCGACATTGACGTCGCGCAGCCTGTGGCACTGACGGCCTAGCCCCTTTATTCCGCCCCTGCCATCATGGATGGAACGGGCACTCACCCAGGAAGTTGTTCAATGAAGATCAAATCCATCCTCGGACACTTGTATGTCCAGGTACTCATCGGCGTCGGGCTCGGCATCCTCGTCGGCGCGCTGTGGCCGGACCTCGGGTCCTCACTCAAACCGCTGGGCGACGGCTTCGTGAAGCTCGTGAAATTCATGATCGCGCCGATCGTCTTCTGCACCATTGTCAGCGGCATCACCTCACTGACCGACACCAAGAAGGTCGGCCCGACCCTGCTGCGGTCGCTGGGCTTGTTCTACGTGCTCACAGGGGCGGCACTGGCCATCGGCCTGGGTGCGGTCATGCTCTTCCAGCCGGGTGCAGGCATGCACATCAACCCAGCCCACCTCGATACCTCTGTCGCATCGAAGTACACAAGCCAGCTGCCCAGCAGCAACCCCGTGGACTTCGTCATGAGCATCATCCCCACCAGCTTCATCGGGGCCTTCGCCGACGGCGAAGTCCTGCCCGTGCTCGTGATCGCGCTGCTTTGCGGCTTCGCCTTCAGCAAGCTCGGCACACCCGGCCAGCTGGCCCTCAACATGGTCAACAGCTTCAACAAGCTGCTGTTCGTCGTGTTCGGCTTCCTCATGAAAGTCGCACCCATCGGGGCGTTCGGCGCCATGGCGTTCACGGTCGGCAAGTACGGAGCCCATTCGATCGGCAACCTCGGGATGCTGATCCTCGCCTTCTACGCCGCGTGCATCGTCTTCGTGGTCCTCGTCCTCGGAATCCTGGCGAAGCTCACCGGTTTCAGTCTCTGGCGGATCCTGCGCTACTTCCGCGACGAGTTCCTCATCGTCCTCGCCACATCCTCAAGCGAACCCGTCCTTCCGCGCCTGCTCTCCAAGCTCGAACGCATCGGCTGCGACCGCGGAGTCGTCGGCCTCGTAGTCCCGACAGGCTACTCCTTCAACCTCACCGGCACCGCCGTCTACCTGACGCTCTCCTCGATGTTCATAGCCCAGGCCTGCGACATCCACCTGGGCTGGGACCAGATCCTCCTCATGCTCGGAATGATGCTCCTGACCTCCAAGGGCGCCGCGGGCGTGACAGGCAGCGGCTTCGTCGCCCTCGTCGCGACCCTGACAGTCATGCCCACGCTGCCCGTTGCCAGCGTGGCACTCATCGTCGGCATCGACCGCTTCATGAGCGAAGCCCGCGCCCTCACCAGCACCGTCTGTAACATCGTCTCCTGCGTCGCCATCGCCAAGTGGCAGC
>NZ_JBHVTT010000042.1:0-1585 GCF_042884555.1 Arthrobacter sp. NPDC058127
CCGAAGAGCGTCCGCTCCTGGAAATCCGGGACCTCGCCATCTCCTTCCAGACGGCGGGCGGCGAATTCCAGGCCGTCAAGAACGCGCACCTGACCATCATGCCCGGCGAGACTGTCGCCATTGTGGGGGAGTCCGGTTCGGGCAAGTCGACGACGGCGCTCGCCGCCATTGGTCTCCTGCCGGAGAACGGCAGGGTTTCCGGCGGGCAGATCCTGCTCGACGGCGAGGACATCTCCCACGCTCCGGAACGTCGCATGATCGAGCTGCGCGGCAACACGATCGGCATGGTTCCGCAGGATCCGATGTCCAACCTCAACCCGGTCTGGAAGATCGGCTACCAGGTCCGCGAGACGCTGCGCGCCAACGGCAAGCCCAACGCTCCTGCCGACGTCGCCCGCGTCCTGGGGGAAGCCGGCCTGCCGGACTCCGCACGCCGCGCCAAGCAGTATCCGCACGAATTCTCCGGCGGCATGCGCCAGCGGGCCCTGATCGCCATCGGCCTGTCCTGCCAGCCGCGGCTCCTGATCGCGGACGAGCCGACGTCGGCCCTGGACGTGACGGTGCAGCGGCAGATCCTGGACCACCTCGAGACCATGACGGCGGAGCTCGGCACAGCGGTCTTGCTCATCACCCACGATCTTGGTCTTGCTGCCGAACGTGCGGACAAAGTGGTGGTCATGTACCGCGGCAACGTGGTGGAGGCCGGTCCTTCCCTCGAATTGCTCCGTAACCCGCAACACCCCTACACCCAGCGATTGGTGGCCTCCGCACCGTCCCTCGCTTCCCGGAGGATCCAGGCCGCCAAGGCCGAAGGAATCCAGACGGAAGAACTCCTTGCACCCACCGAAGCTGTGGTCGAAAAGGCGCTGTCGGACGACGTCCTGAAGGTCGAGAGCCTCAGCAAGGTCTTCAAGCTGCGCTCCGGCGTCGGCAAGTCAACGGACTTCACCGCGGTGGACAACGTCTCGTTCAACGTCAAGCGGGGGACGACGACGGCGATCGTGGGGGAGTCGGGTTCCGGGAAGTCCACTGTGGCGCAGATGGTCCTCAACCTGCTCGCACCGACGTCGGGGCGGATCGTGTTCGACGGCGTGGACACCTCCACCTTGAACAGCCGGGAGATCTTCAAGTTCCGGCGCCGCGTCCAGCCGATTTTCCAGGACCCGTACGGTTCGCTCGACCCGATGTACAACATCTTCAGGACCATCGAGGAACCGCTCCGGACCCACAAGATCGGTGACAAGGCCAGCCGCGAGAAGAAGGTCAGGGAGCTCCTGGACCAGGTGGCGCTGCCGCAGTCCACCATGCAGCGGTACCCGAACGAGCTCTCCGGCGGGCAAAGGCAGCGCGTCGCGATCGCGCGGGCCTTGGCCCTCGACCCCGAAGTGATCATCTGCGACGAGGCGGTCTCCGCTTTGGACGTCTTGGTGCAGGCCCAGGTCCTGAACCTCCTGGCCGAGCTTCAGTCAAATCTTGGACTGACGTACTTGTTCATCACGCACGACCTCGCCGTCGTGCGGCAGATCGCCGACCATGTCTGCGTGATGCAGAAGGGCAAGCTCGTGGAAACGGGCAGCACCGACGA
>NZ_JBHVTT010000043.1:0-1528 GCF_042884555.1 Arthrobacter sp. NPDC058127
CCCAACTGATATGTAGAAGCTGTTGTCAAGAGGCAGTGGTGAGCGGCTCCCGGTTTTGGTGTCGGGGGCCGCTTTCCGTTGGGGTGCTGTCCGGGTGTGGTGGGTGTGCTGGCGGGTCTTGTGTTCGACTGCAGTGTCAGACTGATATTCGCGGGTTGCTTACCGCATGACGATTGTTCGGCTGGGGCGTATCGCTGTCTAACATCGGGCGTCAACGGTATGGCCCGTTTGCTCATAGTTGGGTCTCGAGTTGGGCCCCGGAGTGCTGCCACGTCACGTCCGCCATGCACCCGGACGGCACGTTGATCAGGCCGCGTTCATGCGGTCTCCTTGCCCGTGGTCGCCGTGCTGCAGGGGTGCGGCCAGGGACCAGCACCAGCCGGCGAGTTCCCTGGCGATCGCGGTGTTTGCCGTGACGGATCGTTTCTTGCGGGCGTCGAAGACTTCCCATTTGTGGTGGAGCCGGTGGTTGCCTTCCAGGGCCCTGATGCGGGTGGCCGGGCCGACCAGCTCCAGCTGGCGCAGCAGCCGTTCCCCGGGCCGGGAGTAGGGGCGCTGGTGCTGCCAGGCTGCCTCGATGAGGAGTTTCCGGGCGTATTTGCTGCCGGCTTTCGTGATCGGTCCCTGGTGGCGGGACTGGCCCGAGGATTGCTCGCTGGGGACCAGCCCCAGGTAGGAGCCGATGGAGGACCCGGTGAAGCGGGTCCAGTCCCCGATCTCCACGGCGAGCCCGAACCCGGTCGTGGTCTGGATGCCGCGCAAACACATCAACGCGTCGATCACCGGGGCGTACTGGCATTCCCTGGCGGCCGCCACGACGCGCTGATCGATGCGCTTGAGCTGTGCTGCGAGGAACTCGGCCTGTTCCACATCGGCGTCGTAGGTGAACTGCAACACCGGGGAGTCAAACCGCTGCCGGTGCAGCCAGGCCCCGTGTTCCTTCGTCCACTTGGTCTCCTTCGGGTACCGGATGCCGTGCCGGAGCAGGATCGCATTCACCTGCTGGCGGGCGTGGGCGAGGTTCTTCGCCGCGGTGGACCGCAGCCGGGACAGGTCCCGCAGGTCTTCCTGGTCCCGCGTCGGGACCCGCACCTGGGTGATCTGGCCCAGGGCGAGCATCTCGGCGAGCAGGCGGGCATCACGCTTGTCGGTTTTGACCTTGTCGCTCGGGGCGCGGAGCAACTTGGAGGACGCCGCGACCACGCAGTCGATGCCGGCCTCGCGCAGGTACCGGGCCAGGACGTATCCGGTGGGGCCGGATTCATACACCACCTTCACCGGCGGCTCGCAGCGGCGGATCCACTCCAGCACCATCGCCGGGTCGGAGTCCATTTTCGCGTGCACCAGTTCGCCGGTCTCCGGGTTCAGTGCGCAGCCCACAACGGAAACCGCGTGAACATCGAGCCCGATGAAAGTATGCTCAAACATAGCCGGGACCTCCCAAAACTCACATGTGGCACTACCATTGCAACGCTCCACGGGTCGACAATCCAAGAGCACCGTTATTGGCAACCCACGGACTCTGTGA
>NZ_JBHVTT010000044.1:0-1478 GCF_042884555.1 Arthrobacter sp. NPDC058127
TGGAAGCCACGCCGAGGAAGGCCCGGATGGTCGCATCCACGGCGGTCCCGGCGCTGTTCGCCGACCCTGGTGTGGGTGGCCGGGGAGTCGAGCAGCCGCGGGTGGCCGCTCCACAGGTGATCGGTACGTCCTCCTTGTTGTTGTATGAGGTGCTTGCCGGGGTCTACTCCGACCTGGGGTTCGCCGTGGTCGAGGACGAGACGTTCCGTGACTTGGTGATTGCCAGGATCGTGGAGCCGACTTCGATCCTGGACACCGGACGGGTTCTGAGCGACCTGGGTCGGAGGGCCTCGAGCGAGAAGACGATGCGCCGGACGTTGAGCCGGTGCGCCGGCCGCGGCTATCGGGACCTCATCGTCACCGCGTGCTTCAACCATGCGGTGACCCGCGGGGATGTGTCGTTGTGTCTCTACGACGTCACCACCTTGTACTTCGAGGCCGAGAAAGAGGACGAGCTGCGCAAGGTCGGCTACTCCAAGGAACGCCGGGTCGACCCACAGATCGTGGTCGGCCTGCTGGTCGACCGGCACGGCTTCCCGCTTGAGATCGGCTGTTTCGAGGGAAATAAGGCAGAGACCACCACCATCGTCCCGATCATCAAGGCCTTCCAGCAACGGCACGGCCTGGCCGACATGGTCGTGGTCGCCGACGCGGGGATGCTGTCCGCAGCCAACCTCAAAGAGCTCGATGAGGCGGGCTTGAGGTTCATCGTCGGATCCCGGGTGAGCAAGGCTCCCGTTGATCTGGAGTCCCATTTCCGCTGGCACGGAGAAGCGTTCACCGACGGGCAGATCATCGACACCATCACCCCGCGCAACGGCCGCGGCGGCTTCGCGAGCGATCCGTACGTGAAAGCCGAACCAGTCTGGGACCCCGGGCAGCACCCCGGGTCCTGGCGTGCGGTGTGGGCGTACTCGAGGAAACGGGCAGCGCGGGACAACACGACCCTCACACTGCAGGAAGACAAGGCTCGCGCAGTCATCGCAGGCGAGAAAACCGCCCGGGCGCCACGGTTCATCAAGACCAGCAACGGCAGCCGCTCACTCGATGAAGCATCGCTGGCGCGTGCACGACGCCTGGTCGGGCTCAAGGGTTACGTCACCAACATCCCGATCGGCGTGATGCCCGCCGGCGAGGTGATCTCCAGCTACCACGACCTGTGGCACGTGGAACAGTCCTTCCGGATGTCCAAGACCGACCTGCGGGCCCGGCCCATGTTCCACCGCACCAAGGACGCGATCGAAGCCCACCTGACCATCGTGTTCACCGCGCTGGCACTCAGCCGCGAAGCACAGAACCGGACCGGGCTCGCAATCCGCAACCTGATCCGCCAACTACGGCCGCTTCGTTCAGCCACCATCGCGATCAACGGCACCGAGCAGACATTCCCACCCGCCATCCCAGCCGACAAACAAGCAGTCCTCAACGCGATCCGGAACCCACGGGACAGGCACTAAGCCGATTGACCGAAGTCAGGT
>NZ_JBHVTT010000045.1:0-1306 GCF_042884555.1 Arthrobacter sp. NPDC058127
TGCGGTCGTCAAGTTTTTGAGACAGTTTCGTTGTTTGTTTTGGTTAGGCGGCCAGGGGTTCCTGGACGCTGGTGTGGTGGTTTGCGTGGGCGGTGGCTGGCGGGATGCCGCCGGCCCGTCGGTTGGGTCGGCGGCGGTTGTACCAGCCCTCGATGTAGTCCATCACGGCGGTCCGTGCGGTGAGCCTGGAACCGAAGCGATGGTGGTGGTAGAACTCGGTCTTGAGGTGTGAGAAGAAGTTCTCGGCGACCGCGTTGTCCCAGCACACCCCGACCTTGCCCATGGACTGGGTGACCCCGTTCTGGGCGCACCATCGTTGGAATTCCTCCGAGGTGTACTGGGTGCCCCGGTCGGAGTGGAAGACGACTGAGCCGCCGATGAGGTGGCCGTGGTTCCGGGCCATCCGCAGGGCCGCGGTGCACAGGCTGGCGCGCATGTGTTCGGCCATGGCCCAGCCGATGACCATCCCGGAGAACAGGTCGATGACCGTGGCCAGGTAGAGCCAGCCCTCGCCGGTGCGCAGGTAGGTGATGTCCCCGACCAGCCGGGTCCCGGGCACCGCGGAGGTGAAGTCGCGCCTGCCCTGGGCGTCGAGCATGTGGTTCTGGATGTGGGCGGTCTTGGCCTGCGGGTCCTGGAGCGTGGTCTTTTTCCAGGCCTGGGTGCGGATGGCCCGCAGGCCGTGCTCGCGCATGATGGCCCCCACGGTCGGGGCGGAGACCTTGGTCCCGGCCGCGTTCAGGAGCCGGGTCAGCTGATCCCGCCCGGCACGCCCGGACTCCTTCGTGTAGAGCTTGGTGACCGCGGTGACCAGCTCCCCGTGCCGCACGGTGCGCGGTGAAGGGCCGGCAGGTTTGCGCCACCGGTAATAGGAGGCCCGGGAGACGTTCAATTTCCGGCATAGCCACACCACGGGATGGTTGGCCTTCTCCGCTTCGATGAACTCGTAGAAATCCTCTACTTTTGCTTCGCGGCAAAGAAGGCGCTGACTTTTCCCAGGAACTCGACCTCGGCCTTCAACCTGGCGTTTTCGGCCAGCGCTTTCTGGTGTTCATCCCACGCCACCGGGCCCCGGTCCTCGGGCTGGGCAGGGGTGTCTGGTTGCTTGTCCCGGGACTTGTGTACCCAGTTTCCCAGCGTGCTTTCCTTCACCCCGATCTCCTGCGCGATCTGCTTCACCGGCCGGTCCGAAGACAAAACCAGTCGAACCGATTCCTCCCGGAACGCGGCGTCGTATGTCTTTCTGCGGGTGGTCATCTGAAACTGAGGCTCCCATCAAGCTGTCTCACAAAACCATACGGCCGCA
>NZ_JBHVTT010000046.1:0-1045 GCF_042884555.1 Arthrobacter sp. NPDC058127
CCGGAACTCCGGCGGGCCTGTTCGACCGTTACGGACGCCGGGCCACCGACATGCGCTTGTCCCTGACGGACAAATGCAATCTCCGATGCACGTACTGCATGCCGGCCGAGGGCCTTGAATGGTTGTCCAAACAAGCCGTCATGACCGCTTCCGAGATCGTCCGGCTGGTGCGGATCGGCGTCGAACACCTCGGGGTCCGCGAACTCCGCCTCACCGGCGGCGAGCCCTTGGTCCGAGCCGACCTCGTGGACATCATCTCAGCCCTCCGCGACGCGCACCCCGGGCTGCCGATCTCCATGACCACCAACGGCGTCGGACTCGACAAAAAAGCGGCGGCGCTCAAGGAAGCCGGACTCACCCGCATCAACGTCTCCCTCGACTCCCTGCACGAAGAAACCTTCACCAAGCTCACCCGCCGCCCCTTCCTCGACAAGGTCCTGGCCGGCGTCGATGCCGCCCGGACCGCAGGCCTGGGACCGGTCAAGATCAACGCCGTCCTCATGCGCGGAATCAACGACGCCGAGTCCCCCGAGCTCCTGGCCTGGGCAGTGGAGCACGGCTACGAACTGCGCTTCATCGAGCAAATGCCGCTGGACGCCGATCACGGTTGGACCCGGCGGGACATGATCACCGCCGCCGAGATCCGCGAACTGCTCTCCCGCGACTTCACACTCGCCCCGGACCCCCGCGAACGCGACGGGGCACCGGCGGAACGATTCGAAGTACGACGACGGGACCCGGCATCGGCCCACGCCACCGGTCCGCTCCTGGGCACCGTCGGCATCATCGCCTCCGTCACCGAACCGTTCTGCTCCGATTGCCGGCGCACACGGATCACCGCCGAAGGCAAGATCATGAGCTGCCTGTTCTCCCGCCAGGAATTCGACCTGTTGGGACTCCTTCGCTCCGGAGCGGACGACGAGGAACTCGCCCAACGCTGGCAAGACGCCATGTGGATCAAACCCAAAGCCCACGGCATGGACCACACCGGCCTCGGCGCACCCGACTTCATCCAACCGGACCGCAGCATGAGCGCCATCGGAGG